>JADJCK010000021.1 GCA_016703265.1 bacterium | reverse complement strand
GAAGATCGGCAGGCCCAGCTGGTACTGTTCGCCGGCAGTGCGCTCGCGCATCGCCTTCCACACGCCGGCAGCGACGTTCGGGATCTCCCGCAGGCCGTCGCCCATGTCCTCGAGAGTCGGTTCCTCGTCCTCTTCCATCGCGAAGAGGATGCGGGTGAGCTTCTTCGCCGTCTCCACCGGGAAGCCGCAGGCGAACTGGTAGTTCACCTGGTCGTTGGCCACGGCCAGCGTGCTTCCGAAGGCGATGAGGTCGGGGTTGGGCGTACCGGGCATGCCGACCAGCTCGAGTTCCATCTGGAACTGGACCGAAGGTCTGCCGGAACGCGGCCACCGCTTCCGCCAGCGACTCGAGCTTCGACATCAAGTCGGTCGGATCCTCGACCCGACGCATGCGAGCCAGGGTTGTCACTGGACAAACGCCCCAGCACCTGCGCCATGTCTCGGCGGTGAACGGCTTCGCGAGCAGGAACATGGCCCCGCCTCGGTCGCCTGATCCACCATCTCCTTGGTGCTCTCCGGAGGTCACGAACCCGAAGGGGATCTCGAAGCCGCCGGCGTTCAGGGCGGTCAGGAACTCGATCCCGGTCATCTCGGGCATGTGCCAGTCCGAGAGGATCAGGTCCGGCTTCTGCGCCTTGACCACGTCGAGAGCCTCGCGGCCGTTCTCGGCCTCGATGATCTCGCGGCCTTCGAAGCCCGCCTGGCGGATCGTGCGAAACGATGCGCCGCATCGCGCGTGAATCGTCCACCACCAGAATCTTCATCTTCCAAGCCTCCTGCTTGTCGCCATGCCTGCCGCAAACGCCGTCCGGCCGGGTACGCCGGTCCCGCGCCGCGCAGCGAGGCGTTGGCCGTTCCGGGTACGAGCCCGTTCCGGCTCAACGAGTTCATCGGTTGGAGCGGGCGTCGATTTAGGTTTTTCTTCAGGAGACCGTGAATCAGCCCTCGGGCCCGATGACCCGCCGGACGGATGCGTCGGCGGCCTCGCGAACCGCCTCCTCGAGGCCCATGGCCTCGGACAGGCGCAACAGGTCGATGCCGCGGGCGTTCAGGATGGGCCGGGGCGAACGGATGGAGCAACAGTCGCGGTAGGGCTGGATCGAGGTGTTGAAAAGGCCGGTTCGCTGGCTCCAGGCCGTGATCTCGCACAGTTGTCCAGGCCCACCAGCGGCCGGAGGATGGGCAGGCTCACGTCCGGGCTGATGGCGGCCAGGTTGTGCAGGGTCTGGCTGGCGACCTGGCCCAGGCTGTCGCCGGTGACCAGGGCCAGGCCGCGGCGCCGGGCCAGGCGGGCCGCCGTGCGCACCATGAAGCGGCGGAACATCACCATGTCGTAGCGGTCGTCGATGGTCCCGATCGCGCGCGTCTCGTACGGCACCACCGGGACCAGGTGCAGGTGCAGCGGGATGGGCATCCAGCGCGCGAGCAGGCGCACCAGTTCTCGATCTTCGCGCAGTCGGCCTCTTCGACGTTGCGCCCACTGTAGAAGTGCACGAAGTCCGCACGGCTGCCGCGCCGCATCATCATCCACGCGGCCACAGGCGAGTCTGATGCCGCGGAGAGCAGCACCATCGTGCGCCCGCTCGGGGTGGCAGGCCGCCGAACGCCTGCTTCCTTCAGGGCGAATGCGAGCACGCTCTCGCGCAGCACGAGCACATCGATGACGAAGTCGGCATCGACCATGCGCCCCGGCAACCCGCTGCGATGGTGGACGGCGGCGCCCACCACGGCGCCGATCTGCAGGCTGTTCAGCCCGAAGCCGTGGTCGCTGCGCCGCGCGTGGATGCGGAAATTCCGCGCATTGCCGGCACCTTCGTCCGCCAGCTGGCAGGCGGCGCTGCACAGCTGGGTCAGGCGTGGCTCGTGGCCGTCGGCCAGATCCTCGGCCAGCTCGGCGTCGAGTTCGGCGCGCGGCAACTCGATGGCCGGCGACACCCACTGCAGCCCGAACACGCGGTGCAGCCGCGTCGCCGCCTCCGTGGTCTGCGATTCGTCGCGCAACCGAACCAGCAGCCGGCTCTCCACATGGTGGATGGTCACGCCGCCCAGGCCCTTCAGCGCCGCCTGCATGTTGTTGATGAGCTTGCGCAGGAACATGGTCCGATTGCGCCCCTTGAGGGCGATCTCGGAATAGGTGCAGGCGATGACGGACGTGGGGAAGGGCATGGTTCTCCCGCTTGATTCCGCGCCGGGCGGCTGTGTGGGCGCTGCCGCCACAGGCAGGGCTTGGTGCAGAATGTACCAGTCCGGGCCGCGGCGCAAGGTGGGGCCCGTCCCCACGCGATTCGCAGGGCATTCGCCAGGGAAGGACGCGCGCATGCTGGAAGCCGCCGGAGTCAGCCTCGATCTCGCGGGAACGGAGTCGTTCCTCGCCACCTCGCAACTGGAAGCGCTGGCGCCGCGCGTGGCCGCAGCGGCCCGCGGGCTGGCCCAGGGCACCTGTGCCGGGCATGAGTTCCTGGGCTGGCTGGACCTGCCGTCGCGCATCGATGAGGCCTCGCTGGCCGCGTGCGCCACTGCTGCCGCGCGCGCGAAGGCCGACTCGCAGGCCGTGGTGTTCGTGGGTATCGGCGGCTCGTACCTGGGCGCGCGCGCGGTGCTCGATGCGCTGCCGTCGGCGCCCGGCGCCGGCGTGTCGCTGCTGTTTGCCGGCACGGGCCTGTGCTCCGCGTCGCTGGACCGCGTGCTGCGGACGGTCGAGGACCGCGACTTCCGGGTCTGTGTGATCTCCAAGTCGGGCACCACCGTGGAGCCCGCGGTGGCCTTCCGCGTGCTGCGCGGCCTGCTGCGCCGGCGCTACGGCGACAAGGGCGCTGCCGCGCGCATCACCGCCGTCACCGACGCCCGCAAGGGCGCGCTTGCGCCAGCTGGCCGACGCCGAGGGCTGGGAGACGTTCGTGGTACCGACGATGTGGGCGGTCGCTTCTCGGTGCTCACGCCCGTGGGCCTGGTTCCCCTGGCGATGGCGGGCGTGGATGTGCGCGGGCTGGTCGAAGGCGCGCGCGCCATGCAGCAGGCATGTGACAACGAGGGGCTGTTCGACAACCCGGCCCACCTCTATGCGGCCGCGCGCTACCAACTTTACACGCAGGGCTTCACCACCGAGGTCATGAGCTCGTTCCACAGCGGCCTGCACAACCTGCAGGAATGGTGGAAGCAGCTCTTCGGCGAGAGCGAGGGCAAGCAGGGACAGGGCATCTTCCCCGCTTCGACCGTCTTCACGACCGACCTGCACAGCCTCGGCCAGTACCTGCAGGACGGCCGCCGCAACCTGCAGGAGACGTTCCTCTGCGCCCGCCGCGCCGTGCCCGGCCTGGTGGTGCCGGCCGATCCCGGCGCCGACGCCGACGGGCTCGGCTACCTGGCGGGCCGTTCGTTCGACGACATCAACTGGATCGCCTTCGAGGCCACGCGCCAGGCCCACATCCAGGGCGGCGTTCCCTGCCAGGCCCTGGCCGTGGACGAGGTCAACCCGCGTACCGTCGGGGCCCTGCTGTACATGTTCGAGAAGGCGGTCGGCATCGGGGGCCTGCTCCTGGGCCTGAACCCGTTCGACCAGCCCGGCGTGGAGGCCTACAAGCTGGAGATGTTCCGGCGCCTGGGGCGCCCGGCCTGAGGCCGCCGGCCGGAAACGACCTTCCCGGGGGGAGGCCTTCGCGCCGTTTGCCCCCACGGGTTTGGTGGCTTATTTTCGGGCGGTCCGGGAGGGCCTGACCGACGCCTGCGCCCCGGCTGTGCGCTTGCTCCGAACCGAGGAGACTTCCTTGAAGAAGCTGCCCTTCATTTCGCCGTTGTTCGTGATCGTGCTGGCCGTCGCCCTGACCGGTTGCGGCGACAAGGTGGGCGGCAACGCCCAGGCCACGGCCAGCAATACGCCCGCTGCGAGTGCCACGCCGGCGGCCCAGCCGGCCGCCATGCCCGGCACCTGGCAGGGCACCGTCGCCGAGACCATGGACTCGGGCGGCTACACCTACGTGCTGCTGGACACCGGCACCGAGAAGCTCTGGTGCGCCAGCACGCAGACGCCCATCGCGGTCGGTGACAAGGTCACGATCCCCCAGGGCCAGATGATGGTCGACTTCCGCAGCGCGACGCTCGACCGCGTCTTCCCCGAGATCTATTTCACCACGGCCATCTGGAAGGCCGGCACGAGCCCTGGGCGGGGCGATGCCGCAGGGCCACCCCGGCATGGGCGGCGGCGCCCGGCGGCATGGGCGCGGCCGGTGGCCAGAGATGGGCGGCGGCACTATGCCTGGCGGCAATATGCCTGGCGGCAATATGCCTGGCGGCAATATGCCTGGCGGAATGGGCAGCGGCCCGGCCGGCGGCACCAAGCTGGCCCTCGACGACCAGCATGTGTCCGGTGTTGCCAAGGTGGCCGGCGGCTACCAGGTGGGCGAGATCTACGCCAAGGGCGCCGAGCTGGGCGGCAAGTCCGTCAAGGTGCGTGGCCGCGTGGTCAAGTTCACGCCCAACATCATGGGCACCAACTGGATCCACATCCAGGACGGTTCGGGCGAGGGCGCCACGGTCGACCTCACGGTCACGACCAGCGAGATCGTCGCCGTCGGCGATGTCATCGTGGCCGAGGGCGTGCTGGCCATCGACAAGGATGTCGGGGCCGGGTACGTCTATGCAGCCATCATCGAGAAGGCTGCGGTCACCATGAATAGCGGCCTGTTGGCGCCGTTTCTGGGGTCTGGTGAAAGAAGAATCCTGGCTGTCCTCGCCCTTCGGGCTGCGGATTGCCCGGAATTCTTCATTTCACCGGACGCCACGCACATGCCGAAAAGCCGCTATTCCTTCGTGACGGCGGAGCAGCCTTGAGGTAGGGGTGGAGCACGAGGCGACGCGGATAAACTCAGTTACCTGGACGGACTGCCGTCGGCGCGGAAGCGTTCGCGGCGTCTGATTGTCGGCGTGGCTGTGGCCGTCGTGGTCGTCGCGACGCTCGCCGCATTGTCGACGCTGCGCAACCCGGTGGTGGCGCGGGTCAACATGCTGGGCCTGTGCCTCGAGGTGAAGGGCGAAGACGTCGCCAAGAGCGCGCAGGGCGAGTCGCTGGCGCGCGTCCTCGTGGCGACACCCGACAGCACCGAGGTGGAGTTGCTGCTGCCGCCGCCGGTGCCGCGGCCCGGCGATTTCGTGCCGCTTGTGGCCGACCAGTACAAGAAGGGGAATGTTTCCTACACCATCGATGCGGTCCGCTGGAGTGCCGAGGGGCCGCTGGGTTGCGTCAGAAACAAAGCCCGGTGCGCTGTCCTCGCCCTTCGGGCTGCGGATTGCGCACCGGGCATCGTTTCTGACGCAACCTGCACCCGTCCGCTCCGCACACCACACGAACCACGGAGGGGGGGGCCATCGGCCTTCGGCCTCGGCGCGGCGGAGAGACCTGCGGTACTTGATTTTCTTACACTACTGGCGACCGGGTCTCTCGTTCGGTGGAAGCAAGAGCCCGCGAAATCCGCAGCCCGAAGGGCGAGGACATCGCGGGCTCGTTGTTTTCCACCGGACGAGAGAATCGCCCGTCGCTTAGCTGTGCTTCTTCAGGTAAGAGGCCACGCCCGCCGCCGTCGGCTTCATGGCCTCGTCGCCCTTCTTCCAGTTCGCGGGGCAGACTTCCCCGTTCTCCTCGAGGTGCTGCAGCGCATCGACCAGGCGCACCATCTCGTCCACGTTGCGGCCCAGGCCCAGATTGTTCACGGTGCTGTGCTGCACCATGCCGTTCTTGTCGATCAGGAACGTGCCGCGCAGGGCCATGCCGCCTCGAGCAGCAGGCCGTAGTCCTGGCTGATCGTCTTCTGAAGTCGGCCACCAGCGGGAACTGGATGTTGCCGATGCCGCCGTTCTCGGGTTTCGTGTTCTTCCACGCCCAGTGGCTGAAGTGGCTGTCGGTGCTGACGCCGATGACTTCGCAGTTCCGCTTCTTGAACTCGGCAAGGGCCTTGTCGAAGGCGATGATCTCGGACGGGCACACGAAGGTGAAGTCCAGCGGGTAGAAGAACATCACGACGTACTTGCCGCGGTAGTCCGCCAGCTTGAATTCCTTGTTGAAGCTGTTGTCCGGCATCACGGCGGTGGCGGTGAAGTCGGGGCTTCGCTGGCGACCAGCGGCACGGGGATGAAATCGAAGTCCATGTCGTCCATCTTCATTCTCCTTGTTGCGTCCTGCGAGTGACGGCGCCTGCGGGCGCCTGGTGAACATTGTCGGAACATCGTCGAACATCGATGGCCCGTCGCCGGGGGGGCGACACGGTGCCAAGGCTCAGGCGCGGCAGGCGGGGCCGCAGGCGCTCGTAGAGTTCAGCAGCCGTCGGATGGTCGTGCGCCGCCTGCAGTTCCGCAAGGATTTCCGCGCGCTGGGGCGTCCATGCGGCGGGTGTGGGCGGACATGGACAGGCGCAGCCTCCGTGGGTGGATTGTCGGGGGTGGCGCCTGGCGCCGACCGCCCGTGAGCATGTGCCCTATTTAATCGGAATGATTACTGATGTCAAGGGTCATTTCCCGCCCCGCCCGGCATCGCCGGCGCTCTGCCGACACGCGGCGGCCCCCAAAAAAAGCCCCGGGCCGAGGCCCGGGGCTTTCATCACCAGCAGTCTGGTGCGCGATCAGCTTACCAGGTGATGGCTCATGGTCGCAAACTGGACGTAAGCCAGGACGTTCTCGGTGAAGATGCGGTCGATGCCGAAGGCCAGCTGCGTCGCGGTGGCGTCGCTCTCGTCGACCTCGTCCGTGTCTTCATCGTCCTCAGCGTCGGTGTACGTGTTGAACATGTACATCTGGCCCTTGATGGTCCACTTCGGGTTCAGATGGAAGGCAGCGCCGACACCCATCGTCTGGCTCTTCCAGTCGTCGGTAGTCGTCGGCGACAGCGTACTGGTAGGTCGCGCTCTGGAACAGGGCGCCGATGTCGAACTGCTCAGCCATGTACTTGCCGGCCAGGCGGATGGCCTTCGGGCCGTCGCCGACCTCGTCGCCATTGGTCTCGCCGTAGCCCGACGAGGCGGCCTCGTAGGCAGCGCCGATCATGAACTGCTCGGTCGAGTAGGCAGCCATCGCGCTCATCGCGGTCTCGGCTTCCCAATCGGCCTTCGTGACTTCGAGCGCGTCGACCTGGTCGAACTGGTACGCGGCGAAGATCGAGAAGCCGTCCCAGTCCGGGGAGACGTAGGCGACGATCTCGGTCAGGCGGCGGTCCCAGCCATCGGTCACCGAGCGGAAGTCGCCCAGCTGGTCGGGGAACATCTCGACCTTGCGGCCCAGGGTCTTGAACGGGGTGTCATGGCGACCGAACACGATCTTGCCGGCCGTCGCGTGCTTCATGCCGAGGAACGTGTTACGGGTGCCGATCTCGGTCCCGTTACCATCGTTGCCTTCGATGTCCAGGAGCGACTCGAACTGCCAGAACGCCGTGAAGTCTTCGTTCATCGGCGTGGTGCCCTTGAAGCCGAAGCGCGAGGTGTTGCTGGTCAGGCCCAGCTGGCTGTCTTCGCCGTTGCTCAGCGAATTCAGCGAGGCGTGGGCGACGCCGTAAAAGTTCCAGTTGGCGTCACCGGCGAAAGCGGCGCCGGCCGTGAGCAGCGTCAGGACCGACAGGGTAAGCGGCATCTTCTTGAACAACTTGACCTCCTTGATTCCACTGGGATACTTCCGGGCAGCGAGGCCCCGAAATCGATCAACCCCGACCAAACGGGATTGTCGACAATCGCCCAGCCGTCCCAATGCCGGCCCGGACAATATGTTGGCCACCCTGTGGCGGGAACTCTCCGTAGTTCCAGCCGTGCGGTGCTGTCTCGGTGCTGGTTCCGGCCCGATCACGCAGAATGATCCTTCAGCCGCTGTGTCTCCACAGGGCTCAGGGATCGTTTCCGATTCGAGCTTTCGACTGCATCTGCCTCGCGCCGGTTGTGTCGCGACCCCGAAGGCGGGACCGCTCTACCCGGAACGCTCGGAGTCCATGCATTCGAGCACGACTTGTGCCCGGGCGCATTTGCGATCGCCGGAACCCCGTCAACAGGTTATTTGACAGGGCGCTTCCGGGTAATCGCCCGCACCTGACGCACGCGCCGCCGGGAAAGATGACCGGGTCCGTGGCCGATCAACATTTTTTGGAGGGCGGACAGTCCGCCGTCCACGGTATGGTGCCGTCCGTGCCTGATGATGCCGCACCTGTGGGCGGCGTCAGTCCCCGATTCATGCGTTCCCGGAGCGCGCGCGATGGTCCGTACCCGACACTCGTTCCGGCCTATTCGCGGCGTCCGCGATGGCGATCGTTTTGACGACGTTCATCGGCGCGCTGCAGCCGGCAGTCGCTGCCGGTGAAGCCCACGGGCCGCTACCTGCCGCCCTTCGAGATTTCCGACGGCCGTCGCACGCCTCGCTATGACGAGACGATGTCCTGGTTGCGCGCACTCGATGCAGCATCGCCGCTGCTGTCGGTCGAGTTCGGGACCAGTCCCGGAAGGTCGCCAGCCGCCCCTGGTCGTGGCCGACCGGCGCGGCCGCGCGGCTCACGGCTGCGCAACTTGCCGATCGCGGCGAGGAGCATCTCGTGGTGTTGGTGGGAGGCCTGCATCCATGCCGGGGAATCCTGCGGCAAGGATGCGGGCATGTTGTTGCTGCGCGATCTCGCCGCGGACCCGGCGCTCGCCGACCGGTTGCCTGGAGCACGTGACGCTGTTGTTCATCCCCATCTTTCAACGTCGACGGCCACGAGCGCTTCTCGGCCTCGGGGCGCATCAACCAGAACGGGCCTGAAGAGATGGGCTGGCGGGGTCAACGCCGCGAACCTGAACCTCAACCGCGACTACCTGAAGGCGGATACTGTCGATAAGTGCTTATCTGGCCCTGTGGCGGGCCTGGCTGCCGGATTTCTTTATCGACGTGCACTCGACCGACGGCGCGCCGATTACCAGTACGCCCTCACGTACAGCCTGGAGACGCACGGAAACCTGGAAGCGGGCCTGACCGCCTGGACCTCTTCGCTACGAACAGGACCTGAAAGGCGCACTGGCGGGCGCAGGGCTGGCCCATCTTCCCGTACGTGATGCTGAAGGACTGGGCCGACCCCACCAGCGGCCTGGTCACCTCGGCCGCCACGCCGCGGTTCGCCAGCCAGGGTTGGCGTCGCGCTGCAGAACTGCCCCGGCCTGCTGGTCGAGGCCCACATGCTGAAGGACTACGCCACCCGGGTCGAGGTGGTCGGGCGGTTGCTGCGGCATTCGCTGGCTGGCTGTCGGGCGAGGCGAACTCGCTGCGGGCGGCGGTGGCCGCGGCCGACGCCTGGCACGGCCGGGCCGGAATTCCGCGCGACGCCGCTGGCACTCGATTTCGCGCTGACCGACAGCGTGCGCACTTCGTCGATTTCCCCTGGGGGGCGTCGGCGCCAGCGAACAGGAGTGCGCCGTGACGGGCGGCAGGTGGTTCCGCTTCGACGGCGGGCTGCGGTGCTGCTGATGGCGCTGCGGCGTGACCAGCTCGCGCCGTCGGTCCGCGCGCACCTGCCTGAGGCCTACCTGTTGCCGCCGGCGTGGGGCGAGGGCGATCGAGCGCCTCGAGGCGCATGGTGTGGTTTCGTTCCGCTTGTCGGAACCCGTCACGCCTCCGGTCCGCCCTGGCGCCTGCTCGACCC
>JADJCK010000020.1 GCA_016703265.1 bacterium | reverse complement strand
CGCTGACTGATCGCCACGCGCTGCTTTGGCGCAAGGTCGGGTGCGGTGTGAGGGCCAACCGCAATTCCTTGACAAAGTCCCAGATTTCTGATATAACGGCACTCGCGTTGTAGAGATGTCCACGTCTGCAGCGCGGATTCGAGCAATACCATCGCATAGTCTTGGTCCGCAGTCTTGTTACCTTGAACCCGTTCCCTGCCAGTGGAAGAATGCCGTGCGCCATCAGATTCATCGCCGGCACGCAGGGGTTCTCGGTATCTCATGCACCCGCACGTCAGTTGAAGTCAGGACAAATCCTGGGAACCCCGCTGCGTGTGCGGGCCAATGTTCATGGGCCCGGCGCATAAGCGCGGGCCATGCGGCCGCCCCGTGGCGGCGCACATGACGTTCATCGTCGTACCCTAAGACACGCTAACAACAAGGTGGATTTTTCCGTCCGGCCGTGACGGCCGGTTCCGTTCGCCTGTATCAAACATGTGCCTTCGAACCGGAGATCCATATGCCGAAAATGAACACGACGACCAAGACCAAGACCAAGACCGCGACGAAGCCCGCGAAGAAGCCCATTACCAAACCCCAACCCTGGCCCCGCTTCCCCGGCGCCCCCCTCCTGAAATCCTGGGCCGCCGACCTGAAATCCGCCTGCGCCGCTGCCGACGAGGCCGAATGGCGCGACGTCGGCCGCGCCGTCATCCTCGTGGTCGCCAGCGAGAGCCAGGCCGAGGAGTCCGCGCGGCGCGTGGCGATGGAAGCCGGGATGCGCTTCATCGCCATCGACACCGCCGGCATGAAGGACCTGCCGCCGCACGCCGAGCTGCTGAAGGACGCGCCCGCGATGGTCTGGCTGGAGCCCGACGAATGGATGGAAGTCCCGCTGGACGAGGACACCCCGGCCTGGGCCGAGGAGAAGCAGCGCATCCAGGAGCAGCTCGCCGCCTGGGTCGAGGCGTTCGACTCGCGGAGCCCGGTCGTCGTGGTCACGGCCTGCGACCACCTCAACAACGTCTCGGGCGCCATCGACCGCCCGGGCATCTTCGACCGCTACCTCGCGCTGCCGCCGAAGCCGCTCGAGCAGCTGGGCGAGGAGTTCATCGAGAACCTCGGCGCCGCCGCCTTCTCGGATGCGCTGCGCGCGTCGCCGGCCAAGCTCGGCAAGTGGGTCGAGCAGGAGTGCGAGAGCCCGCGGCGGCGCAAGCTGGCGTTGCTCTACCTGCGCCGCCTGGGGCGTCGCGAGCAGCGGCCGCTCGAGTTCCTCGACCTGATGCACCTGGCGACTCACGGCTACGTCGAGGAGGCCGAACTCCCGACCGAGGATGACGAGATCCGCCGCTCGATCGCTGCCCACGAGGCCGGCCATGCGGCCATGGCCATCCTCGACTCGAAGGGGAAGAACATCCCGGACTACTGTTCGATCGTGCCGGGAACCGACTTCTTGGGCGTCGTCACCGATTCGATCGCCTACCGCGCCTCGCTGGGCGAACGCACCACCTACGCCGACTTCCGGCACCGGATCCGGATCCGGCTGGCGGGGCGGGCGGCGGAGGAGCTGGCCTACGGCCCGGAGAACATCTCGACCGGCGCCGGCGGCGACCTGGCATCGGCCTGCAAGCGGGCGTTCACCGCCTTCGGGCACTGGGGCTTCGCGCCGGACATGGCGTCGCACGAACAGGCGTCGGGCAATCTCGGCGTGGTGTTGGGCGACCCGACCCCACTCGGAGCGGGCCCGCCTCGAGGGCCAGGTCCGCGCCTACCTGGCTCGCGAGTACCGTCACGTCTACCAGGTGCTCGAGGAGAATCGCTCCCTGGTCGACGCCATCGCCGACCGGCTCATGTCCGCTCCGATCATCGACCAGGAGCAGTTGCTGGAGCTCAGTCGGCAGCATGGCTGCGCCTGAGCCCCGGCACGGTCATCACGGCGAAATGATTTCAACCGCTGCCATGGGGGGAGAGTTCCATGTCTGGTGAGAACCGCGCCGCCATCGACGCCCTCATCCTGGAGAGCCGCCGCAACCTGCTCGACCTGAGCCTGCGCAACCGCATGCTCAACCACCGGGTCACCAAGACCCGGGACATCGAGGTCGTGGGCGGGCAGCCCGCGGAGATCCTGCGGGCCCTGGTGACCGGGCTGTCCGCCCTGGGCTTCGCCGGCGTGGACGACGAGCCGCCCGGCGGCAGCCAGGCTTCGCTCGCGCTCGAGCCGGCGGTCCGGCCGCTGCAGACCAGGATCCCCAGTTCCGAGCTGCAGTTGCGCCTGCTGAAGATCCACGTCGATGCGCGCACGGCGCTTGAGGAGCAGGGGGCGAACCTCCTGTACCTGGCGCTCGGCATGGTGGAGTGGTTCGAGTCGCCCGAGGCCGAAGAGCCCGGCGAGCCCCGCTGCTGCTGGTGCCGGTGGCGCTCCAGCGCAGCGGGTCGGACCGCTTCACGCTCCGGTACTCGGGCGAGGACGTCGGGACCAACCTCTCGTTCGCGGCCAAGCTCAAGGACGAGTATCGCGTGGACCTGCCCATCCTGGCCGACGACGACGAGATCGATGTGGCTGCCTACTTCGACGCCGTCGAGTCCGCCATCTCGGGGATCGATCGCTGGCGCGTGGCCCGCGACAGGGTCGTGCTCGGCTTCTTCACCTTCGCCCGCTTCCTGATGTACCGCGACCTGGACCCGGCCGGCTGGCCGGCCCAGGACGGTCCGGGCGACCACACGGTCATGGACGCGCTGGTGACGCGCTTTGCCGACCTGGACTGCCCGCTCTCCGAGAGCGCTTTCCTTGACGACCTGCGCCCGGTTGGCGAGGTGCACGAAGTCGTCGACGCCGACAGCTCCCAGGTCCTGGCCCTTGAGGACGTGAAGGCCGGCCGCACCCTGGTCATCGAGGGGCCGCCGGGCACGGGCAAGTCGCAGACCATCACGAACCTGATCGCCGAGGCCGTGGCCTCCGGGCGCAAGGTCCTGTTCGTCTCCGAGAAGATGGCGGCCCTGTCCGTGGTCAAGCGCAACCTCGACCAGGTGGGCCTGGGCGACGCCTGCCTGGACTCCACAGCCACCAGGCCAACAAGCGGGAGTTCATCCGCGAGCTCGAGCGCACCCTGAACCTGGCCGCGCCGCGCGCCATCGACGCCGACACGCAGCTGGCGCAGCTCGCGGCGGCGCGAGACCGCCTCACGGCCTACGACCGGGAACTGCACGAGGTCATCGGCGACAGCCTGATCACGCCGCACCAGGCCATGGGCCGGCTGCTGCAGCTCGGGGCGGCCTCGCGCCCCGGGGTCCGCAGCCAGTTCGCCGAGGTTCAGATGCGCGACCGGCGCACCATGGCGCCGCTGCTCGAGCTGGCGGCGCGACTGCAGGCCCGTCTCGACAGCGGCGGCCCGCCGCACCTGAACCCCTACCGCGGCTGTCGGCCCAGGGCGCTGTTGCCGATGGACCGGCCGCTTCTCGAGCGCGAGTTGCACGAGGCGACTGCCGCCGCGGCGCGGCTGTGCGAAAGCAGCACCGGGCTGGCCCGCGCCCTGCGGTTGCCCGCGCCGGACCACGTCGGGCAGGTGGCGTCGCTGGCGTCGCTGGCCACCGGGCTCTCGGACGGCCCGGCCTGCGCGGACCGGGCTGCGCTCGACGCCCCGACTGGCTGGCCGGCGAGGCGTCGGTGAAGGCGGGCCTTGCTGCGGGCGCGATGCTGGACGAGCTCCATTGCGCGCATGATCCGGCACTCCGTGAAGGCGCCTGGCAGGCGGACGTGGCCGCGGCCGCCGGCGTGCTCCGGCGGTTCGAGCGCCGCTGGTGGCGCGGGCTGTCGCCTGCGTTCCGTGGTGCCCGCTCGCTCGGCCGTGACCTGCTGCGCAGCCCGGAGGCGCTCCCGCTCGCAACGCTGATGACGCTGCTCGAGGCCATCGACCGCGCGCAGCGGCTCGAGACGGACTTCGCGGCCGCCGCGCCGACGTGCGCCCGCCTGCTGGGTGGGTTGTGGCGCGACAGGCAGACCGACTGGAACGTCGCGGGCGCGGCCGCCGCGTGGGCCCTGTCGCTCCATCGCGATGTCGAGGCTGGCGCTGCTCCCCGGGAAGTCCTGAAGCTGCGCTTCACGCCGGCCCTCTGCGCCGAGCTGCTGCGGTGCGCGCAGGAGGTCGGCAGCGCCCTCGACGCGTACCGGCAGAAGTGGTCGGCGCTCGACATCCGCCTCGCGCCCGGCCCCGAGTTGTTTCCCGCCGGCTGGGAGGAAACCCCCATCGCCGCGCAGCACGCGTTGCTCGACGCCTGGCTGGCCGACCCCGAGCGCCTGTGGCACCACGTCGGCTACCGCGCCGTGCGCGACGAGGTCGTGGCCGCCGGCCTGCCCTCGCTGGGCGCCATCGCCGACGAATGGACCACCGACCAGCCGCCGCTGCCCTGGGTCCTGGAAGCCACGTGGCTCGAGGGGCTGCTTCGGCGCGCGTTTTCCGAGCGGCGCCTGCTGGCCGCCTTCGACGCGCCGGAGCACGAGCAACTTGTTACCCGCTTCGCCGACATGGACCGCAGTGTGCTGCGCCTGAACCGGGCCCGCGTGGCGGCGGCCCACCACGCCGCCTTGCCGAGCCGGGCGGGCGGCGGCGCCATGGGGATTCTGGCCACCCAGATCGGCCTGAAGCAGCGGCACCTGCCGATCCGCCGCCTCATGGAACGCTGCTGGCAGCCCGTGCTGGCGATCAAGCCGATCCTGATGATGAGCCCCATGTCCGTGGCCATGTTCCTGCCGCCGGATGGGCCGCGGTTCGACCTCGTCATCTTCGACGAGGCCAGCCCAGGTCCGGCCCGAGGACGCCTTCGGGGCCGTCCTGCGCGGGTCGCAGGTGGTCGTGGTTGGGGACAGCAAGCAGATGCCGCCGACGTCGTTCTTCGCGCGCCTGGCCAGCGGCGACGAGTCCGAGGAGGAGGCCGCCGAATCGGGCGTGCGCGACATGGAGAGCATCCTGGGCCTGTTCCGCGCGCGCAACGCGCCCTACCGGCAGTTGCGCTGGCACTACCGCAGCCGGCACCACTCGCTGATCGCCGTCTCGAACCGCGAGTTCTACGACGACCGCCTGGTTGTCTTCCCGAGCCCCGGCGACGGCGACGGCAGCGGCCGCTTCGGCCTCTCGCTGCGGCACCTGCCGGACACCGCCTACGGACGGGGCGGGTCCCGCTCCAACGCGGCCGAGGCGCGCGCCGTGGCCGAGGCGGTGGCCGAGCACGCGCGCACCTCCCCGGATCTGTCGCTGGGCGTGGCGGCCTTCAGCCAGGCGCAGCAGGACGCCATCCAGACGCAGCTCGAGCGCATGCGCACGGAGTACCCGGAACTGCGCCAGCTGGAAACGAGGCACCCGCAGGAGCCGGTCTTCGTCAAGAACCTCGAGAATGTGCAGGGCGACGAACGCGACACCATCATCTTCAGCGTCGGCTACGGGCGCGACGCGGACGGCTACCTCAGCCATTCGTTCGGGCCGCTCAACCTCGACGGTGGCGAACGCCGCCTCAACGTCCTGATCAGCCGCGCCAAGCATCGCTGCGTCGTGTTCTGCAACTTCGTGCACCACGACCTCGACCTGCAGCGCTCCCAGTCCCGCGGCGTGCGCACGCTGAAGACGTTCCTGAAGTACGCCGAGACCCGCGAACTGGACACACCGAGGCCCGTCGGCGGCGACCCGGAGTCGCCCTTCGAGGAGGCCGTGCTTGCCGCGCTGGTCGCCCGCGGCCACCGCGTCGACTGCCAGGTCGGGTCGGCGGGCTTCCGCCTGGACTTCGCCATCGCCGATCCGGACCAGCCGCGCCGCTACCTGCCGGGGACCGGGTGCGACGGCGCCGAGTCCCACAGCGCCTGCTCGGCCCGCGACCGCGACCGGCTGCGCGAACAGGTGCTGGTGGCGAGGGGCTGGCGCCTGCACCGCATCTGGGGGCCGACGTGGTTCCGGGATCCGGAGGGCTGTCTGGATCGCATTGATGAGGCGGTGCGCGCGGCACGGAGTCAGGTCGGGTAGCGGCTGGGGCGAACTTGTCGATTGCCGCGGGAGACCCTGGGCGCGAAAATGTCAGACATCAACCAAAGGTGGATATCCATGTCCCATGCGTCCAACGAGAAGCTTCTTTCGCCCACGAAGCTGGCGAACCACCTCTCCTGCGCGCACCTCACGCAGCTCGACCTGCAGCGCGCCCGGGGAGAACTGAAGATCGAGTTCGTACCGGATGCGCGGCTGCAGGCCATGATCGAGCGCGGCCGGCAGTTCGAGGCTGAGTTTGTCCAGAAGCTGTGCGCGGCTGGACTGCAGGTTGTGACGCTGGGCGCGGGCAACTCCGTCGACGACACGCTGTCGCACATGAAGGCGGGCGCCGAGGTCATCGTGCAGGCCCCCCTGGCCAACGACCGGTTCCGCGGGTACGCCGACGTTCTCCTGCGCGTCCCGGTGCCGTCGCAGCTGGGGGACTGGTCGTACGAGGTCCTCGACACCAAGCTCGCCACGGAGACCAAGGCCGGGACCATCCTGCAGCTATTGACCTATGGCGACATGATCTTTGGCCTGCAGGGACTGGCCCCCGAACATTTCCATGTCCAGACGCCGCTGGGCCGCGAGACCTACCGCACCGACGACTTCGGGGCCTATGGCTGTCGCGGCCGATCCGCCGCCCGTCACCTACCCGGAGCCGGTGCCGCACTGCGACGTCTGCGTCTACTGGCAGCACTGCGAGCAGCAGCGCCGCCGGGACGACCACCTCTCGCTGGTGGCGGGCCTGGGCCGCAGCCACCAGCGGGAGCTCGCGCAGCAGCAGATCGGCACGCTGACCGCGCTGGCGGAGTGCCGCGGTGAGTTGCCGGCCGAGCCGGCCCGCGGCAGTCGCGACACGTTCCGCAAGCTCGGCCACCAGGCGGCCCTGCAGCTCGAGGCCCGCACGACGCGCCCGATCCCGTACGCCTTCCTGGACGCCGAGAAGGGCTGCGGCCTGGCCCGGTTGCCGGAGCCGTCGCCCGGCGACCTGTTCCTCGACTTCGAGGGCGATCCGTTCGTCGGCGAAGGCGGCCGCGAATACCTGACCGGGTGGACAAACACCGACGGTGACTACACTGCGGTGTGGGCCTTCACTGACGGCGCGGAGAAGCGCGCCACCGAGGCATTCCTCGACGCCGTGAAGGCGCGGCTGCAGCAGTATCCGGACCTTCACATCTACCACTTCGCGGCGTACGAGCCGGCCGCCCTGAAGCGCCTGGTGACGCGGCACGGGACGCGTGCGCTGTTCTTGGACGAACTGCTGCGCAGCCAGCGCTTCGTCGACCTCCGCACGGTCGTGCGCGAAGGACTGCGCATCGGCATCGAGAGCTACGGCCTGAAGCCGCTCGAGGAACTGTTCGGCTACCGCCGCGAACTGGCCCTGCAGGACGCGGCCAGGGCGCGGGCCCAGCTTGAGATCGCCCTGGAACTGAACGACGCCGAGGAGATACCCGACGTCGTGCAGGCGGCCGTCGCCGACTACAACCGCGACGATTGTCGCGCCACCAAGGCGCTGCGGGACTGGCTGGAGGGACTGCGTGGGTCGCGGGTGGCGGACGGTGTGGAATTGCCGCGGCCTTTGGGCAGGTCGGGGGAGGCGAACGAGGCGGTCAGCGATCGCGAAGAGCGCATCAGGGATGTCGTCGATCGTCTCAAGGCCGGGCTGCCCGACGACCGCCTGACCTGGACGCCCGAACAGCGCTCGAAGGCGCTGCTCGCCGACCTGGTTGGCTACTTCCAGCGCGAGGACAAGTGCGCCTTCTGGGAGCACTACAACCTGAGGAACCTCCGGCCGAGGATCGGGAGGGCAATCGCGAGATGCTGGCGGGGCTCCAGTACGTGGACGTGGCCGAGAGGCAGGGGAAGGAACGCAAGCCCGCGCCATGTCTACCGGTTCCCGCCCCAGGACTCGGCGATCGAGGACGAAGAAGTCTATCCCGTGGCCTCGGAAGATCCGAACGACGGCTTTGGCACGTCGCTGGGCAAGGTGGTCGGGATCGACCTTGTGCGCGGAGAGGTCACCATCAGAACGTCGGGCAAGGCCGTTGGCCTGCACCCGACCGCGATCTTCCGCAAACAGCACATCGGTGCGGCGTGCTTGAGATCCTCCTGCTCGCCTTTGGTGGGCATGTATGCGAGCACGGGCTTGAAGATCGCACGGCGTGGGGGCCGGCGCGCGACCTGCTCACGCAGGTCGACTCCGCGCCTGCGCAACCCGCCGAGGGCCCGCTGTTGGCGTCCGGATGAGGACGCGGTGGCCGCTCTGACGCGCCTGTGCCTCGACCTCGACGGTTCGGTGTTGCCGTTGCAGGGTCCGCCCGGCACCGGGAAGAGCTACTCGGGCGCCAGGGCGATCCTTGACCTTGTGGCCGCCGGCAAGAAGGTGGGCATCACCGCTGTGGGTCACAAAGTGATCGACAACCTGCTGGGGAAGGTTGCCGAGGCATCCCTTGAGCGCGGGAGCGCGCCGCTCCTGCTGCACAGGCACGAGGGCGAGGCCCCGGACGGCGTCGAATACGTGAAGGCCGACGAGGCGATCGCCGGGCTGGCTGACGGAGCCATCGTCGGCGGAACGGCGTGGCTGTGGGCCAGCGATGCCGCCGAGGACGTCCTCGACTACCTGTTCGTCGACGAGGCCGGCCAGATGTCCCTGGCCGCTGTCCTGGCCGCGTCGCGAGCCGCGCGCAATCTCGTGCTGCTCGGCGATCCGCATGCAGCTCGAGCAGCCGAGCCGCGGCTCCCACCCCGAGGGCGCCGACCGCGCCGCCCTCAAGCACCTGCTGGATGAGGATCGGAAGACGCTGAGGCCGGACCAGGGCCTGTTCCTCGGCGAGACCTGGCGCATGCATCCGACGATCACCGGCTTGACCTCGGAGCTCTACTACGAAGGCCGCCTGGGCGCCAGGGATGCCTGCGATCAGCAGCGCCTCGACGGCACGGACGGCTTCGACGGCGCCGGGTTGTGGCTGTGCCCCGTCGAACACGAGGGCAACCAGTCGAGGTCCGACGAGGAGGTGGCGGCCGTCGTCGCCGCGTGCGGGCGCGTCCTGCAGCCGGGAGCTTCCTGGACGGACATGCGCGGAAACGTGCGTGCACTCACGCCCGATGACGTTCTCGTGGTCGCGCCCTACAACGCGCAGGTGGCGGCGCTGGCGCGCGCGCTGCGCCCGCTCGGGGTGGCCCGCGTGGGCACCGTGGACCGCTTCCAGGGCCAGGAGGCGCCGGTCGTGGTGTACTCATGCACCAGTTCGTCGGCCGAGGAAGCGCCGCGCGGGATGGGCTTCCTCTACGACCCGCACCGTTTCAACGTGGCCACGAGCCGCGCCAGGGCCTGCGTCGTGGTCGTCGCCAGTCCGAAGCTGCTGGAGCCGGAGTGCAGGTCGCCTGAGCAGATGAGGATGGCCAACGGGATGTGCAGGTTCGGGGAGATGAGTGGGCGGGTGCTGTTGCCTGACGCCGGCGCAGATGATCGCAGGAAGACCGTGCGGACTTCGAGAAAGGACTATCCATGCAGCGTATCGAATTGTCAGAGAATGGAATGCGACTCGGTACTGTGGGCGCAATGAGATTGCGCACGGGAGCATGGTCGCGGATGTAACCTGTGACTGAACAGCGACCGTAATC
>JADJCK010000019.1 GCA_016703265.1 bacterium | reverse complement strand
CGTCGTCCGGCAGCAACCTCACATACGCCATCCTCAAGCCAGACACCCGCCGCCTGACCTACCGCTGCCCCGGCGCGTCGTCAAGGAGCTTTCCTCGATCAGCTGCTCGACGGCCCGCCAGCACGTCACCGCTTCTTTCCTGCAAAGTCCGATCGCCCCAGTGCCGGCGAGGGTTCCCGCAACCGTGTGCACCCGCTTGGAGCAGCGCGTCGTGTGCTCGGCGAGCGACGGGCTCCGCCACGGCGGAAACTGAAGACATCTTCAGGTGTCAACTCGTGGAGTCGTTCTCTGACAGGACTGCAGGTACGTCGAAGCTCCGCCTGAAGACTTCATAGGCGCGCGCCACCATGCGCCGGAAATCGCGGATCCGGCGCTCCCGCTTCTTCTCGATGTAGCGTTCCACTCTTGACCTCCATCCAGCTGCGCCGGGCCGGGCCCGGCCGGCGTCGTGCTGATGGGGATGGAGAAGGTGGGGCGACTGGGTGGCCGCCGATCTCTCGATCGGAATGTTGTGCTTCGAGGCGCGCGAGACTCCGGACTTGACCAGGCAAGCACCCTTCGCGGCCCGGACTAACCGTTCCCTTCGCTCAAGCCGTACCTCTTGAACAACCGCGACATCGCCTCCCTCGTGATCCCGGCCGCCTTCGCCGACCTGGTGACGTTCCCGGCGTACGCGCGATGCAGGCGGGCGAGATAATCCTCCCGGGCCGATTCGATCGCCGCATCCATCTCCGTGATCGTCATCCCCTGGTCGAAGTGTGTCGCGAGCAAAGCGTCCACGTGCACCTCGTCACCGTCCGTCAGGATCACCGCCCGCTCCACCCGATTGCGAAGATCCCGAACATTGCCGCGCCACTCGTGGCGCACCAGGAATTCCTTCGCCGCGGCGGTGAACTTCAGCCCCGTGCGCCCCATCTCGGCCCCGAACACCTCCAGGAAGTGCTCCGCCAGCGGCACGATATCGTCACGCCGCTTTCGCAGCGGCGGCAGTACCAGGCTGAACACGTTCAGCCGGTAGAACAACTCCTTCAGGAAGCGGCCCTCGTCGCACATCTGCTGCAGGTCATGGCTCGCCGACGCCACCACGCGGGTGTCCGCGCGCACCGGCGCGGCCGCGCCCACCGGCAGGAACTCGCGCGTTTCCAGCACCCGCAGCAGCTTCGCCTGCAGGGCCAGCGACGCGCGTCCCACCTCGTCCAGGAACAGCGTGCCGCCCTGCGCGCGCGCAAAAAAGCCGGTGCGCACCGTCGTTGACTCGGGGAAGGCGCCCCTGACCTGGCCGAACAGCTCCAGCTCGGCCTGCGCCTCGGCAACCGCCCCGCAGCTGATCGCCACGAAGGGCCCGGCGGCGCGGGCGCTCAGTTCATGCACGCGCCGCGCCACCAGTTCCTTGCCCGTGCCCGACTCGCCGACCACCAGCACCGTGGCGGCGGTGGGCGCCACCTTCTCGACGTCCTTCATGATCCGCAGCATCAGCGGGTCGTACACGACCAGCTCGCCGCCCAGCCGGCGCAGCTGTGTCTCCAGCGACGCCAGCCGCCGGCTCGCCGCCGCCCGCTCGGACGCCAGGCCGATCAGGGTTCGCCAGCCTCGCCGGGGTCCGCATCCTTCATGGCGTAGTGGAAGGCGCCGCCCTTGATGGCCTGTACCCCACGGCGCCCGGGCCCTGCATGCCCGTGAGCATGATCACCTGCGGCGACTCCACGGTTTGATCCTGGCCAGCGCGACGAAGCCGTCCACGCCGTCCTTTAGGGTGATGTCCAGCAGCACCACGTCCGGCCGCGCCTCGGCGATCTTCGCCAGCGCGCCGGCCGTGTCGGCGGCAACGGTCACCTCGAACCGGTCGCCGAGCAGCAGGGTCATGTCACCGCTGAAGGCGGGGTCGTCGTCGACGATCAGGACCCGGCAGCGCGGTCCGGGCTCGGGCGTGTGGTCGATCATGCGTCGCCCCCCGGCGCAGTCGATGCCGCGCCCGTGTTTGCCGTTCTGAGATAGAGAACCATCGTCGTGCCCTGACCGGGCGCCGTGGCGGCCACGATCAGCTTGCCTTCGTACTTCCGCAGGCGCGCACAGCTGCCGGGCAGCCCGCGGCCGCCGCCCGCGCGCTTGCCTTCGCCGGGCTCGAGCGCCGCCGCAGCTTCGCTGGCGGTCATGCCGACGCCGCTGTCCTGCACGTGAAGGGCGATCACGTCGGTGACCGGTCGCCATTCCACGGCCAGCCGACGCTGCGTGGCCGGTTCCATGGCGCGCAGCGCGTTCTCGACGAGGTTGTCCAGCACGAACGCCAGGTCTTCCGCGTCGATGAAGCAGTCCGGTATCGGGTCGGCCGGCAACGAGACCTCCACCCCCATTCGGGAGATGGTGTCTTCGTGCGCGGCCAGCGAGCGCGTCAGGATGGCGCCGGGCGACGCCGCGAAATCGGCCGCAACCAGTTTGCACAGGTTGCGGAAGCGCAATCGCGCGGATTCCACCAGGGGACGGAGCGCAACGGCGGAGGCCGTCACCGCTTCGTCGGCCGGCGTGGCCCCGTCCCAGTCGTCCGCGATCTTCAGCAAAGATGCCTTCAGTTCGTCCAGCGCCTGGCGCGCCTCGCCCAACTCCTTCTCATCCAGCCCCGCCAGCTCTGCCACGTCGGCCGCCGCCGCCAACTGTGGCACGCCGACGTCGAGCATCTCCCGCAGGAGTTCACGGATGCGCTGTTCGAGGAGCGCCCGGTCGCCGCCCGTCTTGGCGAAAGAGGCAAGCAGCCGCTCCGCCAGCCGCTCGGCCGCGGTCAGGGGACCGATCGCTCCGTGCCTCTCACCGACCAGCCTCTCCAACAGCTGCAGGCGCAGCGCCCTCAACGCCGCGGGCGTCAGCCGCCGCCGGCGCCAGCGCCACGCCGTGCCCGCCGCGCCCACGGTGGCCGTGCCGGCCGCAATCAGTTCCCAGGGCACCCGTCGCGGGTTCTCCTCGAGCACGAACTCCGCACTCGCGAGCCCCCGCCCCCCCAACACCACCAGCCGCCGCTCGCCGCCCGGCATCCCCCGCAGATAGGTGCCATCGCCCAGCGGCCGGAAGTCGGGGTCATGCAGCAGAGCCAGCGGTTTGAGTGTCTCATCGACCAGCCAGTTCCAGCCGCCCGCCCCGCCCAGCAGCACCTCGAGCGCCGCGTCGCCCACGACATTCCCCACCAGCGCCACCTGCACCGAGCCGTCCGTCCAGCCCAGCGGGCCGGCGGTGATCGGCCGCGAGCGACTCAGTGTACCGCGCACCGCGCCGTCGAAGGACCAGCCACGCCGTCGCGCCCGCCCACCGCCACCGCCCAGACCACCAGGCTCTGGGCCCGGGCCGCCAGCGGCGCCGACGCCAGCACCGCGCCGTCGCCGTCCAGCACGAACAACGCCTCGCTGCCCAGCTCGGTCAGCCAGGCCGCCACCACCAGCTCGTTGCGCCCGTCCGCATCCAGGTCCACCGGCTCGACCCACCCCGAGGCCGGCGCCGCGCCCAGCGCGCGCTGCCATCGCAGCGCGCCGTCATCGCCAACCACGAACAGCCGCGCGTGGTCGTCGCGGAACCCGTCGACGTCTTCGCCCTCTTCCAGGTTCGTCACCCCGGCGCCCAGCAGGCAGATCTCCTGCCGGCCGTCGCCGTCCAGGTTGACGATGTGGAAGTTCAGCGCGATCGGCGTCGCGCCGGTCAGGTAGCGCCACAACTCGCGCCCATCGCGCGCATCGAGCGCGATCACGCCGCGCGGCCGCTCGTCGTGGCCTGCCTCGATGCCCACCAGCAGCGCGGGCTGCGCGCCATCCGGCAGGCGCGCCGTGAACGGGCCGATGGCACGGAAATATCCGTCCCAGTTGCCGTCGCCGCGGTCGTCGCTGCCGGCGGGCAGGTCCGCGCTCCACCTCCGCGCTCCGGTGGCCGCATCCAGCACATCCAGCCGCCAGTGGAACCCATCGGGCGTGCCGCTGGTAGAAACGACTTCCGCCCTGCCGTCGCCGTCCACGTCCCACACCCCGTCGATCGAGGCGCACGGCCCCTTGTGCACGAACGCGACCGGCAGGTTGGTCTGCCAGTCGGTGCCCGGCCCGTTCGGGGTCATGGGAGTACCGCAGATGCCGTGGTCATTGGCGCGGAAGAGATCATCGACG
>JADJCK010000018.1 GCA_016703265.1 bacterium | reverse complement strand
GTACGGTCGCTCACCATCGAAGAGAGCTTCTATGCTGTGGCTCCCGTCATTTACGCAGCCATTGGTGCGTTTGCCCTCGGAAGACATGCTGTTGTCCGCAAATGGAACGCTTCCACTGTGGCTCGTTTCGCGCTTGTGTTGTCAGGAGCAGCCGTCGCTCTTTTCGGACTTTCCGCGGCTCTCGTATATGGGGCCCGCGCACCTCGAAATGGGGGTTTGCGGATTCATGGGTGATATCTCCCATGCAGTGCACGCAACTCTTGGCGGGCGCTTTGCAGAGTTCGCTGTCGGCATCGTGTGCGCCTTTGTTCACAGACAAGGGCGATTCCTTTCGTGTCTGAACGGGGCCGGGTTTCCGTAGCTGGCTGTCGCCAGCATGCTGGGTATTGCCGCCTGTATGTGGCTCAAAGGTACCGGCAGTGATGTCGGACTGGCCTGGCAGCCGATTGCCTGCAGCGATGGAATTGCAATCCTGACCGGAGTGCTGATTCTCGCACTGGCGAGAGAGGAGGCGCTGGTGTCCCGCCTGCTTTCCAGTGGGCTGTTGGTATATCTTGGTCGGATTTCGTACGGATTCTACCTGATCCAACTCACAGTTATCATGGGATCCCTTGCTTGGCTTAGCCGATTCATTTGGCCTGTGGCGTCTTCCCGCACTATGTATTCTCATGAACCTGATCTGTGCGGGGCTCTATGAATTGGTTGAACAGCCTGCGCGTAGAGGCATTGTCGCTAGATTCGGAGGCACATCCATCGGGGATTCATGATCAGGAGGCGATTGGGCTTCGCGCCTGCTATCGTAACCTGAATCAGGTACTCTGAGAACGGACTTTTTGACAAGGCAGTGTCGCTTTGCCGAATTCAGTTGATCCATTGGAGCGGGGGCCCATGCCCCCCGACCGCTTCGCCGAACTGACCGCCCACAAGCAGGGCCCGGCCGGCGCCGAGCCCGCCGTGCTGCTGCCCGTGGAACCTCCGCGCACGCCCACGGTATCCAGCGATTTCGCCCGTGAGCTGCTGGCGGCCGCCCTCGAGCGGCGCCTGACCGGCGGCGAGCTGCTCATCCTGTTCGAGGAAGCCTCGCTCAACGACCTGGGCGACACCGCGCAGCGCCTGCGCCTGCAGCGCACCGACCCCGAAGTGGTGACGTACATCATCGACCGCAACGTCACCTACACGAACCTCTGCTACGCCGACTGCCAGTTCTGCGCCTTCAACCGGCACCAGGGCGACGGCGACGAGTACCTGCTGCAGATCGACGAGATCCTCGAGAAGTGCCGCACCGTCGACCAGGCCGGGGGCAACCAGATTCTGCTGCAGGGGGGGCATCATCCCAAGATGCGCCTGCCCTACTACGAGGACATGCTGAAGGCCATCAAGGCGGCCTGGCCCGGCATGTGGATCCACGGGTTCTCGCCCAGCGAGATCCAGCACTTCGCGCGGCTCAACGGGCTCAGCCTGCAGGAAGTGGTGGGGCGCCTGAAGGCGGCGGGGCTCGACTCGGTGCCCGGCGGTGGCGCCGAGATCCTCAGCGACCGCGTGCGGAAGATCCTGGCCCCGGGCAAGACCATGTCCGCCGAGTGGATCGAGATCATGGAGATCGCCCACGCGGCCGGCCTGCCCTCGACCGTGACCATGATGTTCGGCCACATCGAGACCTACGCGGAAAGGGTCGAGCATTTCCTGCGCGCCCGCGCCAGCCAGGACCGCACCGGCGGCTACACGGCGTTCATTCCCTGGACCTTCCAGCCCGCCAACACGCCCCTGCAGAACGACCCGGCCCTGCGCGCCGCCGTGCAGGCGCAGGGCTTCACCGGCTCGGTCGACTACCTGCGCACGCTCGCCATCAGCCGCATCGCGCTGGACAACTTCCCCAACCTGCAGGCCTCGTGGGTCACGCAGGGCAAGGCGGTGGGCCAGCTCACGCTGTACTACGGGGCCAACGACCTGGGCAGCCTGATGATGGAGGAGAGCGTGGTCTCGAAGGCGGGAGTCAGCATCCGCTCACGCGGGTAGACCTCGACGAGATGATCGTGGGCGCCGGGTTCCGGCCGGTCCTGCGGGACAAGGGCTATCGTCTGCTCAGCTAGTAGTTTCGGGAGATCCATCCTTGCGAGTCGCTTCCGAAGGAGCCATCGGCTTCCGGAGAGCAGGCGTTCCGCTGGCTGCGCTTGCGCAAGCGGGTCTACCAGCTGGCCCGACATCGCCCCGGCGCCGACAAGCCGGTGGTGTTCGTGGTGGGTTGCCAGCGCAGCGGTACCTCGCTGATGCACCACCTGCTGCGCCTGGACTACGACACCGTCACGCATGACGAGATGAGTCCGCTATCGGCCGGCGACCCTGTCGAGGGCCTGCGCTGGGCGCCGCTGCCTGACGTGGTACGCCGGTTTCCGGGCCGACCGCGCCGCCCTGATTGCCGCCAAGCCTTTGGTCGAATCGCAGAACCTCGACAGGCTGCTCGGTGCTTCCCCGGTTCGTGCGCCTTGTGGATGTATCGCGATTTCCGCGCGGTGGCGCCCAGCAACGTGGCCTACTTCCCGGCCGGCACCAGCCACCGCGACTTGAACCCATCCTGGCCGACGATCAGTCCAATTGGCGGGCCGAACGCCTGGCGCCGGCGCGCACCTGGTTCGCCGACTGCACCCGCCCTGACTTGACCCCGGTCGAAGCGGCTGCCCTGTTCTGGTACGCGCGCAACAGCCTGCTTTTCGAGCGCGGCCTGGCCACTGACGAACGGCTGCGCGCCTGCCGTTACGAGGACCTTCTGCGTGACCCCGGCGGCGTCATGCGCGCCGCTACGGATTTCCTGGCCGTCCCTGGCCCCGGCGACCGTATCCTCAGGGACGTGGAGCCGGCCTCGGCGCGCCCCGCGCCCGGTGGCGCTGGATCCTCCATAGCCGAGGCCTGCGAAGGGGCCTGCTGGCGCGCCTGGACGCCGCCTCCCGCATCACCACGGACCCGCCCCCTTCGCGCTGATCTCTCCGACCGATCCGGACCGTCTCTTTGCGACTCAATGCCCGGGGATACAACCGGGCGCCTGCGACCATCGCGCCGCCGCCCATCGGAGGACGGGCCGTGTTCAGGCTTATGCTCAACATCTGTGCGGCAGCATCTTGGCTTTGACGATGGCGGCGTGCACCACGTCGCCCATCTCCATGGCTCCCCGATCCGGTCCCGGTCGTCCCCATTGGGCAGCAGAATCCCTCGTTGCGGATTGCAGTGCTGGACCACCACCTGCTGGGCGATCTGAGCGATCCGGCGGTCGCGTAGGTACGCGCGGGCCGACATCCTGATCACCCAGCCGGACCGCTTCTGGGGCGCGCCCGGGCCTCGAGCAGAACACGGCTGCACTGCGCCGCGAACCTGAACCTGCGCATCCTGGGCTGGTTCCGCTCAAGTGCGTGCGCACCGAGTGGGCGAATTACACTCCGGAAACGCAACGTACGACTCCGCGTTGTACCACGCGGCAATGCCCTACCAGCTTCACCACCACCGGTGACACGCTTCAGGACTGGCCGGGCACCGCTTTGATTTCACGCGACCCGAGGCGCGCGATGCCTGCTCGACGTCTTTGCTGCCTACCAGCCTCGTCGCCGGCCAAGCTGGACGGTGTCTACTGGGACTACTTTCAACTTCGAACTGTGGATCTCCGACGATGTGACGATGGAGGGCGAGCCCGACCTGGATGGCGACGGCGATCCGCACTCCACCGACACGGATGAAAGGGAAGCATTCCGCGCGGCCCAGGTGGACTGGATCGAGGAGATGCGCGCGCGCATGGGCGATGACTTCATCCGGTCGCCAATGGTGCCCGCGCCCTGAGTGATTCCACGTTCGCCGGCCTGCTGGACGGCATGAATTACGAGATCTTTCCCCAACGTTGGCTTTACGCGCGCCGCCATACCGGATGGCGTTGGACCCGAGCACTCCCAACAACCTTTGGGCGTCCAGGGAACTGGCTGCGCACACAGAACGGCTGGCCCGGCAGATCCTGGAGAACGTCTGGATCCCCCGGATGACGGACCAGAACGGCGTCTACAGGTCGATCAACCTCGGCGACATGAACCGCGCCATTGCGCTCTTGACTGGCTCTACCGTCATCCACTACGACTTGACCGGGGAAACACCACGCGGGTATCCCCCGATGTGGAAATCAACCTGGGCGAGCCTGGGCGGGGTCACTAACCTGGGCGGCGTCTACACGCGGAACTTTGAACAGGGCACCGTAACGCTGACGATGGGCTCCCGGCACGTACCCGCTGGGCTTTGCCTTCGCGATCACACGCAACCACCAGGCGGGCGGCGAGGAGCTAGAACTCAATCGCCCCCAACTACTTCTACCCGTAGGCGAGCGGCCGGCGAATCGGAGAACTTTTTCCATGAGCAGCGCAGGACCGCCCGTCAGGCGTCTCGAACACGAGCGGGCGGTTGTGGTCATCGAAGGCGAGCCCGGCAACGTCACGCCTGGTGACGGTGCAACCGCACGTGGCCGGGTTGTACGGTCCAGCGCAGCCCATGCCGGACAAGCTATCCGGACGCGCTCATCGAACGCCTGCTCGCCATCAAGGGGCCGGAGTACGTCTGCGACGAGATCGCGCGACGAGGATCCGCCTACGCCGCCATCAACATCGACGTCGGTCTTTTCAGCTACTCGGAGCCGGGGCGCATTCGCCGGCAAGCGACTGCTCGATTTCGGCTGCGGCTGCGGCTCTTCGACCATGATCCTGGGCGCGGCGGTTGCCCGAGACATCGATCCTGGGCGCCGAGCTGGTCGGCGAGAGTGTGGAAGTGGCTCGCCTGCGGGCACGACACTATGGTCGCGACGACATCGTGATCCACCTGTCCCCGGACGGCAACACGCTGCCGGCGGGACTCGGTCGCGTCGATTTCATCGTCATGAACGCGGTCTTCGAGCATCTGTTGCCTAGAACGCGGGCCGGTCATGGCGGCCCTCTGGGCGCTGCTCGAGCCCGGCGGCGTGCTGTTCATGCAGGAGACACCCAACCGCTGGTGTCCCTGTCGAGATGCACACCACCGGTTTGCCGCTGCTGAACTACTTGGGAGACGGGGCGGCACGGCAACTGGCGACGCGGCGATCGCGTCGCGTTGCGCGCGACAGTACCTGGGAAACAGCTGTTGCGCGATGGAATCCGCGGCGGTTCGGCGCGCGGGATCCTGGCATGTTGCCGGTTGCCAACGGCAGGCCCGAGCTGATGCCGGTGCTCTTGCCGCAGCCGGGCAGCCAGGCTGACCTGCGGTACCGGGCCTCGGCTCGGCGCCACGGCCCGAGTGGGGCCCAAGAATCTCGTGCGGCTGGGGCTGAAAGCAGCCCGGGCCGTAAGCGGGCTCGATTTCACACCCGAGCTGGCGCTGGCGATCCGCAAGGGCGGTCGCTGAGCCTTTTTTCGGGCGCTTGCGCAGTCCGGTGGCATGAAACTGCACTTCATGGTACCATTGGCCAAGCCGACGCGGCCGTTTGGCGCCTAGAGCGTGAATTGTACATGACATCAGCGGCGAAGGGCCGGTGGCCCCGCGGGGGTTTCCTTGCGCATCCCGATCCTGATCCTGACTCCCGTCCTGGCGACGACCGCCTGCCTGGCGGCTGCGTTGGCCTGGGCCGTGCCTCCTGTGGTGAGTGGCGTGTCGCTGACCCAGCGCACCGACGGGAGTGGCCTGGCGGATATCACCTACGACGTGGCCGACCCCGACTCGCCGGTACTGGCCATCAGCCTGGCCATGTCGGCTGATGACGGCGCCACCTGGGACTTTCCGGTATTGCAGGTGACCGGCCACGTTGGATTGGGCGTGACTCCCGGCACAGGCCGGCAGGTCGTCTGGAATCCCGGCGCGCTGCCGCAGGGCTTGGATATCGAACAGCTCCGGGTGCGTGTCATCGCCAGCGACGAGGGCGTTCTCCATCGTCCACATTCACCGCGCAACATCGCCATCACCGACTGGAGTTCCATCAATTGGTCGCAGCCGGCGAACGTCGAGAAATACGCGCGGGCGGACGTCTTCCTGGCGATGTCGGGGCATTTTGGAGTTCGCAATACCGCAACGAGCCCATCATCGACGCCATAGAGGACATCAACCCTGACTTGAAGGTGATCGGCTACATTTCCGCGAAGACCGCACAGTTGTCGGGGCCAGTCCGTCGGCCAACGCCTTTGGCACGCCTGGTACAATGCCACGCGGCCGTACTGGGCCTACACCACCACCGGCGACACGGCGCAGGACTGGCCCGGCAATGTCATCGTGAACATCCTGGATCCTGCCTGCCGCGCAGCCATGGTCGGTACGATCTGTGAATTCCAGCGCACGTCCGCCAACCGATTCGACGGGATCCTCTGGGACTATTTCAACCATTCGCTGTGGGTTACACCGATATGCCCAACACGTTCGGCGACCCGGACATGGACGGCGACGGCATCGGCCACTGGGCCGATCCTGACGAATTGGCCGCCTACCGCAACGCCCAGGTGGCTCTGGTCTCGGCCGTGCGCGACAGCCTGGGCGAGGGCTTCATCCAGTTCTTCAATGGCCAGCGGGCCTACAGCGATTCCACGTTCGCGGGTCTGGCCGACGGTCCATGTACGAGCTTTCTCCCGACGCTGGGCTTTCCGCAGCCGAACATGCAGAACGCGCTGAACCCGTCTTTCCTGCACAACCTTTACGCCGTGCGCAACCGCCTGCGCGATCAGAACGGCGGCCCCTGGATTGTGATGTCCAATCCCTGGCGCAACCAGTACGCCGACCAGAACAATCAGGTCACCTTGCTCCAGACCGGCAACCAGTTCCGTGTCGTGGCCATGCTCATGGACGGCTTCGCCTCGTGGAATTCCAACGACGGCTCTACCTTCAGCTACACGTACGGCTGGCCGGCCAACGATATTTGTGTTGGCGAGCCCATCGGTCCTCCAGTCTACGAAGGCAACTTCATCCGTCGCGACTTCCAGTACGGTCGTGTGGAATTGGAATGGAAGACAGGCCGCTATCCCCACCCGTTCAAGTACAAGGTCTGGTCGCTCGGGGAGATCGTCGAGGAACTCAGGTGCCGTACCACTTCCCGTAGATCCCTGCAGAGGATCGCGAGAAAAGAAGATCCATGGACAGTCCTCGCGCCTTCGGCGCTGCGGATAGCCCACGGATCTTCTTTTCTCGCGATCGTTCCGGCAACGGGAGCCTCATTGGGGGCGGAGATGGCCGCAATTTCGTAACGTGTAGGTAGCGCGCAGGATGTACGTGCGGCAACCACGTTCTTTGACTCAATTGTGATCGGGGGCCATGCTGGGGCATCACCGGGTGCTACCCGGAATCTGGGCAGCTGCGGCTGTCCTGTTCGCAATCTGCATTCTGGCGTTCGCCGCACACGCGGCAGCACCGGTGGTTTCCAATGTCGTCCTGGCCCAGCGCCTGGACGGCAGCCGCATCCTCGACATCACTTACAGCGTTGCCGACGCTGATGGCGACCTGCTTTTCATTTCGCTTCAGTTGTCGGCCGATGGCGGGACCACCTGGGGATACCCGGTGCTCAACGCCACCGGCCACATCGGCGCCGGTGTCAGCCCGGCACGGGGCGGGCCATCCAGCTCGACTATGGCGCGGTCCCGGCTCCGATCCTGGTCGAGCAGATGCGCGCGCGCGTGATCGCCAGCGACAGGGGCGTGTCGTTCGCGCCGCACTCGCCGCGCAACGTCGCTGTGCTGCAGCTCAATCCCAGCAACTGGCAGGATCAGGCCCACCTCGAAAACCTGGCGCAGGCGGACCTGCTGGTTGTCACCGCGGACGAACTCTGGGCCGGTTCGGCGCTGGCCAACGTGCCGGTGATCCAGAACCTGAAGGCGATCAATCCCGATCTCAAGGTCGTGGGCTATGTTTCGGCCTTCACGTCGCGGGTGTCGGGCGCCATTCTTCCGCCCGGTTCGTTCTGGCAGCAATGGTACACGCGCTTGCGGCCCTACTGGGTCTACACCACCGCCGGCGACACGTCGATGGTGTTCCCGGGCGCCGTGGTGGTCAATACGATCAACCCGGTATGCCGTCGCGTCATGGTCGAGACCATCGTCGAGTTTCAGCGGAGCTCGCTGAACCAGTTTGACGGCATCTACTGGGACTACTTCAACACCGCCCTGTGGGTCTATCCGGACCTGAACATCCAGGGCGACCCCGATATGGACGGCGACGGTATCGCGCATCTGTCCGACCCGAACGAATTGACCGCGTTCAGGGCGGGTGAGGTTGCCCTTGTCACCGCTCTGCGCGATTCGCTCGGCGAGGACTACATCCAGATCTTCAACGGCCAGAGGGGCTATGGCGATCCGGCGTTTGCCGCGCTGGCCGACGGGCTCATGTACGAACTCTATCCAACGCTGTTTTTCCCGCAACCCAATGCGCGCAATTCGATGGACCCGGCGTATGCCTACAACCTGTTCAACACGCGCAGTTCACTGCGCACGCAGAACGGCGGGCCCTGGATGATCCTGTCCAATGTCTGGATCAACCGGTACGTCGACCACAATGGCGTCGTCACCACGGTCCAGACCGGCAACCAGTTCCGCGTGTTGGCCATGCTCATGGACGGCTACGCAGCGTGGAATACCCAGGACGGTTCCACCTTTAGCTACACATACGGCTGGCCCGCAGTGAGCATCTGCGTTGGCGAACCCATCGGGCCGCCCGTGTACGACGGCAACTTCATCCGCCGTGACTTCCAATACGGCCGTGTCGAACTGGAGTGGAAGACGGGCAGCTACCCGGACCCCTTCAAGTACAAGATCTGGTCGCTCGGCCAGATCGTGGAGGAGCTCCGCGTTCCCTACCATTTCCCGTAGGGCGCGATTTTTCTACAACGCCAGCCAGTCGGATCCGAAGATGCGCCGCGGGAACAACCGCGGCGCCAGTCCATAGAGGAACTGCCGCTGCTTCAACGCCTGGTGACTCGCCTCATGCTGCCCGCACACCGTCCGCAGGTAGGCTTCCAGCGTGTAGATCTGCACTTCCACCGGGAACCGATAAGCCCGGTCCGCGCCCTCCGGCTGCACCAGCACGTCGATATCGCCCTTGAAGACCTTGAACGCCCGGCTGCTCCACGTGTTGAGCTCGGCGCCCGCGGTCTCGGCGCTGGACAGCGTGTCGGTCACGTTGCGCCAACCGAACGGCGTGCCCACGCACGAGTCCAGCAGCTGCAGCAGGTCGCCCAGGGCGTCGTTGTCGTTCACGATGAACATCGCCCCGATGATGTCGCCCAGCTCGGCCGGGTTGTTGATGCCCTTGCGGATCATCTTCGAGAGCACGGGGCCGCTGGTTTCCTGGCGCATCTCCGACCAGCGGATCTTCTCGATCACGCGGTGCGAGCCGTCGTCGACCAGTTCATAGCTCACCGGCGCCACCGAGCGCTTGAACCGGCAGTTGTAGTAGAGCACGTCCAGCGCGATGGCGCGGCCGTCGTGCTCCTTCTCGATGAACGTCGAGCGGAAGTTCCAGCGCATGTCGCCGGTCGAGGGGCGCGACGAGTACTCCACCCGCGAGCCGCCGTCGACCAGGCGGAAGCCCACGGTCAGGTCGTGGATCTGCTTCGTGTGGCGCCACAGGCCCTCGTTGAGGATGTCCTCGAACAGGCTCTTGTGCAGGTGGCCGTCCTGGATGTTGCGCGACTGCTCCACCTGCAGCAGCAGCTGCGCCAGGCACAGCTTGCGGCGGGCCTCGAAGCGCACCCGGTCGGTGGCGCCGTGGATCGAGATGCCCATCAGGTCGCGCAGGTCGTCGCACTGCGTGACCATCTCCAGCGGGGCCACGGCTTCCCGTACTTCGGGCGGCAGCAGGTCGATGGCGGCCATCAGGTAGACGTCGGCCTCGTGCAGGTAGCCGGCGGTCGTGGCGCGCAGTTCGCTGAAGGTCATGCAGTGCCCGCCGTCGAGGTTGGCGGGGCAGAAGAAGCGCGACATCTCCTGCGCGTACGCGGTGTCGCTGCGCAGGATGCGGCGGAAGGTCAGGCGCGTGAGCTGGCCCAGGCGCGAGCCGCGCGGGGGAAAGCCCGGGTCCAGCAGCGGGTGGGCGTCGTAGTCGACGGTCCAGGGGTCGCCCCCCCGGCCGGCGGCGCCGGCGGCCAGGCCGTCGGTCACGCGCCGATGGGGATTCGCGTCGCGGGTGCTCAGGTCAGCTCCAGCACTCGGGCCAGGTCGGCCTCGATGTCCTCGTAGGTCTCGCAACCCACGGCCACGCGCACCAGGTCGTCGCTGATGCCGGCCTCCAGCCGCTCGGCCAGGGGCACACCGGCGTGGGTCATGCTGGCCGGGTGCTCGATCAGGCTCTCGATGCCGCCCAGGCTGACCGCCAGGGCCGGCACTTCGACGTTGTTGATCACGAACTTGCCGGCCTCGAGCCCGCCCTTCACGCCGAAGCTGAGCACCGCGCCGCCGCCGCGCATCTGCCGTTTGCCGAGGGCGTACTGCGGATGGCTCTCCAGGCCGGGGTAGCGCACCCAGGCCACCTTCGGGTGCTTCTCCAGGAACGTCGCCAGCTTCATGGCGTTGGCCTGGGCGCGCTCCATGCGCAGGCCCAGTGTCTTGACGCCGCGCAGCACCAGCCAGGCCTGGTGCGGGTCCATGGTGCCGCCGAAGTTGTAGTGCACCTTGCGCAGGCGGGCCAGCACTTCCGGATCCTTCGCGATGACGATGCCCGCCACGACGTCGGTGTGGCCGTTGATGAACTTGGTCATGCTGTGCAGCACGATGTCGGCGCCCTGCTGCAACGGGTTCTGCAGGTACGGCGAGGCAAACGTGTTGTCGACCACGACCAGCGCGCCGCCCTTGTGGGCGATCGCGGCGCAGGCTTCGAGGTCGGTCAGCTTCAGCGTGGGGTTGGCCGGCGTCTCCAGGTAGACCAGCTTGGTCTCCGGACGCATGGCCTTCGCCACGTTCTGCGGGTCGGAGCTGTCGACGAACGTGGAGGCGACGCCGAAGCGCGGGTACTCGTTCTCGAGGATCATGCGGCTGGGGCCGTAGACCGCGTCGGTGGCCACGATGTGCGTGCCCTGGCCCAGGAACGTCAGGTACACCATGTTGACCGCCGCCATGCCGCTGGCGGCCGCCAGGGCGCCGCAGCCGCCTTCCAGGTTGGCGATGTTGTCTTCCAGCGCCGCGGTGGTCGGGTTGCCCAGGCGCGTGTACTTGTAGCCGGGCTCGCCGCGGAAGCAGGCGGCGCCGTGGTCGGCATCACGGAACGCGAAGGTGGAGGTCTGGTAGATCGGCGTGGCGACGGCGCCGGTGTGCGGGTCGGTGTGCTGACCGGCATGGATGATGCGGGTCATCAGGCCCCGCTTGCCGATATCCTTCATGAAGACGCCTTTCGGTTGGCGCCGGCGACAGCCGGTGCGCTTGGCGATTCGACCAGACTCTTTCCGCGGGCGCGGCGGTCACGACACCCGGCCAATATCGCCCTGCCCGCCGCTAAAATCCACCCGTCAACGGCCGGCGGCCGCCTCCAGGATCGCCTGCAATTTTGCCATGTGTTCGGTCCGGCCGGCGTGCCTGCAGGCCCATTCCCTGGCCGCAGCGCGCGCGCTGTCGGGCAGTGCGGCGGCCCGCAGCAGGCCACCGAGGATCGACGACGGGTCGCCCGGCTGCACCACGTAACCGGTTACACCGTCCTCGATCATCTCGGGAATGCCGCCGATGTCCGAGCCCACCACCGGCAGCCCGCACGCCAGTGATTCCAGCGCCGCCATGGGCCCGTTCTCGTACCACACCGAGGGCATCACGCTGAAACGTGCACGAGCCATGGCCGTGCGCAGGGCCGGCCCGTCGAGCGGCCCCAGGATCTTCACGGTCTTCAGCTCGAGCTGCGCCGCCTTCGCGCGCAGGTTGCCGTCGCAAGGCCCGCTGCCGGCAATGAGCAGTTCCAGCGGCGGCCGGTCGATGCTTCCCTCGGCGTGTCCGCGCTCCCACAGCTGCTGGGCCTCGAGCAGGAACCGCAGGCCCTTCTCGTGCGAGATGCGGCCGAAGTAGATGGAGGCGTCACGCACGGAGGCTTCCGGCAGTGCTTCCGGCTGCCAGGCCTGCAGGTCGACGAAGTTCGGCAGGTGGCGCAGCTTCGCGCGCGGAAAACCCCACTGCGCGTACTTCTCCACGTAGAACCGGCTCGGACACAGGAACGTCTCCACCCCGTCCTCGTACAGCCGCCGCCCCCTCTGGTGCGCCGTCTCCACCGCCGCCAGCAGCGACGCCGCGCGCGACTCCTTCACGCATCGCCCCAGCACCGCCTGGTGGTAGTGGCCGCCCTTGCACTTCTCGCACACGTGGCCGTCGCGCAGCATGTGGATGGCCGGGCACAGCAGGCGCAGGTCGTGCAGCGTCATCACCACGGGGATGCGGTGGCGGCGCAGGACCGGCAAAATGGACGGGCTCAGGTGGTGGTAGATGTTGTGCAGGTGGGCCACGGCGGGACGCGTGGCGACAATCAGGTTTTCAAGTTTGCGGGCGGCCTCGCGGTTCCAGATGAGCGACAACGCGTCGCGCAGGCCGTCGCCGCCCAGCCGGGGGCGGCTGTAGTCCCGGGCCCGCACGAAGTGGCCGCTCCAGGCCGACGGGCGGGCATCCGGGTCCGCCATGGCGAACGGCACCACTTCCCAGCCGGCGGCTGCCAGGTCTTCCTCTTCCTGCACCAGGTAGCGGCCGACCCCGCCGGCGGGGCCCACATCGTGGTAGAACTTGTTGATCAGCAAGAGCCTGCGCTGGCCCATGGATGTCCGGCTCCCGGTCGTGGCCGCCTCTGGGTCGCTTCTGCGGCCCGGCCGGCCTGGCGCCGACCCCTGACCCCATCATTAACCCCCTGCAAATACGCGGTCAATCTTTCCCGAAGGGCGACGATAACCCCTTGGCAAGGCTGGTCGCCCAGGCACGTAATCGCCCCCCGTGCCGGGCCCCCGCCGGGAACGGAGCTTTCCTCTTGAGTCCGGCAGCCAACCCGTTCACCGAGCAGACCCGGTGGCGCATTGCCGCCCGTGTGCTGCCGGCAGCCTTCCTGGCCATTGCCGCCCTGGCGGCCACCAGCTGGCTCCTGTTCGCCCAGCAGTCCCTGAACGAATTCTCAGCCCGCCTGCAGCGCGAAAGCGCCGACACCCTGCACCAGGTCCGCCAGCGGGCCGTGGGGGTGGCGCTGGCCGTGGATGCGCGCAAGAACGAGCTGGCCGCGCAGTCGGCCGCGACCGGCGACGCCGACTGGGCCGCCGGACTGCTGCAGTTCGACCTGCTGGGGGCCGTGGCGCTGGTGGGGCCGGGCGTCGGCGGTGCGGCGCAGGGCGGCCCGTTGCTGGCCGAATCACTGCGGCTCGGCGACAACGAGCAGTACCTCTCGCAGTGGCTGGCCGGCTATGCGCCGCTGGCCGCGGTGGAATTCGCCATGCCTGCCGGGCGCAGCCGCCAGCGCGTGCTGGACGACAATCCCTGGCACCCGGTCCTGGTCTACCCGCCCGTCCACGTGGAGCGGCGGCACGACCACGGCAGTCCCGTCACCCGCGCCCTGTTGCCGGTGGTGGTGCGGCAGGACCCTGCGCTGTCGGCAACGCCGGCGGCGGTCTACTTCCTGGACCTGGACGAGCTGGTGCGCCGCGACGCGCCGCCTTCCTGGTGGTGCCTCCTGGACGATGACGGCATCGTGCTCGGCTCCGCCGCGCGCGACCTGCGCGTGGGCCGCCCGCTGTCGGAGTACGCGTTCACGCTGAAGGGCTCGGACCGGCCGGTCGACGGCTGGCGGCTCGGCGCCCTGGCCCGCTCGGCCGGCACCATGATCGACCGCGGCGGCGGCCTGGTGCGGGCGCCGGCGGTGGCTGCGGCCGCCCGCGATGCGACCATGCCCTTCACCGTGGTCGTGGCCGCCCGGCACGAGGGACTGCGTGCGGCCAGCACCCAGTTCGCGCTGCTGGTGCTCGTCGTGCTCGGCGTGGCGCTGGTGGCGCCCCTGATCGGCGTGTTCCAGGTGCTGACGGAGCAGGAGCGCCGGCAGACGGTGCTGGCGCAGAACCTCGAGGCCGTGGCCCGCGGCGACTTCGCCCGGCGCCTGGAGCCGGGCCGGGCCGACGAAGTGGGGCGCCTCATCGCCGGCTTCAACGTGATGGCCGAGGGCCTGGGCGAGGCGCGGCGCGAGGCGCACGACAAGGGCGAGCGGCTCGAAGCCGCCATGGACCACCTGCGGCTGGCCGACAAGGCGAAGGACGACTTCCTGGTGCTGATCTCGCACGAGGTCCGCACGCCGCTCACGTCGCTGATGGGCGGCGTGGAGTTCATGCGCTCGGCCCTGCAGAAGGCCGACCCGGTGCAGCGCGAGGCGGTGCAGGCGCTGCACCTGCCCGAGATCGTGGACATCGTCGCCAGCAGCGGTCGCCGCCTGTCGGGGTTCATGAACGACGCCATCCAGATGACGGCCGTGCAGAGCAGCGAGCGCGAACTGAACCTGCGCCCGGTGCCCATCGACAGCCTGCTGGAAGTGGGCCTGTGCGGCGTGCGCGAACGCGCGCGGCTGCGGAACATCACCGTGGTGAACGAATTCGCCGGTGATGACGAATGGGCCGTGCTCTGCGACCTGAACGTGCTCAAGCTGGCGCTCGAGCGCATCCTCTCCAACGCTGTCGTGCACAATCGCGAAGGCGGCAGCCTGATCATCCGCCGTGCCGAGTCGATTCCCGGCCTTGCCAGCGGGCACGTCGAGCCGGACGCCGAGATGGTGCGCCGGTTGTGGTCGCAGAAGTCGTTCCGCGACTACGAGTCGACGCCCATCCGCTGGCTGCTGGTCGAGATCTTCAACACCGGCGCGCCGATTCCCGAGGATCGCCGCCGCGCGCTGTTCGGCAAGTTCGAGCTGGTGGGCCGCATCGAGCACCATCACAAGGGCTCGGGCCTGAGCCTGCCCATCGCGCAGGCGGCCATCGAGCACCACGGCGGGCGCATCTTCCTGGACAGCGCCGACCGCGACGGCAACTCGTTCTACCTGCTGCTGCCGTGCGTGGCGTCGGACGTGAAGGCGCCGCGCAACGCGACCAACCTATGGAGCCAGGCGGGGCAGGGTTTGGGTCGCATCGCCCTGCACGAACAGGTCCGCCAGGTGGGTGACGCCGCCGGGCTCGAGGTTGAACTCCAGGACGCGAGCGCCACCCTGGCGCGCCGCTGAAACGAGGCCGGCCGCGGGGTAGACCGCGCCGGCCGTGCCCACCACCACCATCAGGTCACAGGCGCCGGCCGCAGCAGCGGACCGGCGCATCACTTCCGGGTCGATGCCCTCGCCGAACCAGACCACACCCGGCCGCAGCAGCGCGCCGCAGGCGCCGCACAGCGGCGGCAGCGGCAGCAGCGGTGAGCGCAGGTCCTCGCCGCCGGCGCCGCAGCCGGTGCAGCGCAGCTTCCAGATGGAACCGTGGAACTCGATCACGTCGCGGCTGCCCGCCCGCTGGTGCAGGCCGTCGACGTTCTGCGTGACCAGGCTCAGGCGCACGCGGTCCTGCAGGGCGGCCAGGGCGCGGTGCGCGGCGTTGGGCTCGGCGGCGGCGATCAGCCCGCGCCGCCAGTCGTACCAGCGCCAGACCAGCTCCGGGTCGCGCCTGAAGGCGGCCGGCGTGGCCAGGTCTTCCGGGCAGTAGCGGCTCCAGAGCGCGTCCTGCGCGCCGCGAAACGTGGGGATGCCGCTGCCGGCCGAGATGCCGGCGCCGGTCAACACGGTCACGCGCGTCGAGGCGGTGAGCCCGGCGCGGATCGCCTCCAGCGCTTCGACAGTGCCCTGGTCCGGTTGCACGATGGTTCCTTCGCGTTGTCGCTGAAGCGTCGCGATGCGATCTTGCCCGTTGGCGCGGCGAGCCGTCAGAATAATTCTGCAGCCGGTCGTTTACCATCGCCGTGCTGCGCGCCGCGTCCTGATGCGAACCTGGAGCCCGTTTGCGCCACCTGCGCCATCTGCCCGTCATCATCGCCCTGGCCGCAGCCTGCGTCCTGATGCGCCCCGTATCCGTGGGCGCCGTGTCCATGGGCGCCGCGCCGGCGCCCGCCCGCCTCGACCTGCCCGTAGTCGCCTTCCAGGTGGAGGACGAAGCGGCGCGGCAGGCGGCCGAGCAGTGCGCTGCGGCCTGGACCGCCGAGGCGCCGCGACTGGCCGCCGAGCTCGGCCTGCACCCGTTCGATCCCGCCAGTGGTGCCGCGCCCGACACCGTCTTCTGCCTCGTGCTGGACACCGCCTCGTTCGGCCGCCTGTTCGGCACGCGCCTGCCCGACTGGGGCGTGGGCGTGGCGTTGCCGGGCGGGCGCGTGGTGGCGCTGGACCACGTGCGCCTGCCGGCGGTGGGGCGCGGCGTGCGCGAGGTCTTCCTGCACGAGATGGTGCACGCGTTGCTCATGCGCGCGGGGGGCGACACCGACCTGCCCGCCTGGCTCCACGAAGGCCTGGCGATGCGCCTATCGGGCGAGTGGCGCTTCACCGACACCGTCACCCTGGCCATGGAAGGCCGCGTGCCGGACCTGTCGGACCTGCGGGGCGCCTTTCCCGGCGGCACCCACCGCGCGACCCGCGCCTACCTGACCAGCGAGCTGGCGGTGGGGCGCCTGTTCGACGATTTCGGCCCCGACATCGTGCGGCGCCTGCTGGCGGCCGGGCGCCTCAGCGGCGACTTCCGCGACGCCTTTCCGAGGTGACCGGCGCGCCGCTCGAGGTCTTCGAGGACCGCTTTGCCCGCGCCATGGAGATGCGTTTCGGCTGGCTGGTGCTGCTGACGCGCTGGCCCGCGCTGTTCGTGCTGCTGGCGCTCCTGCTGGCCGTGGGCGCCATCGCGCGCGTGATCCGCACCCGGCGCCGCCTGGCGGCCATGCCCGACGATGACGACGACGAAGGGGCGGATGACGACCGCGGCCCCGGCACCGGGCAGCCCGGCGGCTCTCCCGTTGCAGGATGCCCGGATCCGCAGGGCTGATTCTTCCCGATGGCCGCCGATTTCCCGGCGTGCCGCCGGGCGCCCGCGAAACTCCTTGTCATCATTGATGATTCCCACGCCCCTGCCGGAGCCCCCGTAAAATCCGCCCATGGCATCCCGATTGCACCCTCCGGCCTGCAACGTGCCCGCATCCGTGGAAATGCAACGTCGGCAGGAGGCACTTTCGTGAGCAGGAACCGGCATACTCTCCTGACCCTGGCCCTGGTGGCCGCAGGCGCCCTGGTGGCCTTCCCCGCCGCGGCCGAGATCGTTTCCATGGAATTCCACTGGGAACCCAGCCCGGTCGACGACGGCGGCGTGCAGCGCCCGGCAGCGGCCTTCTACGAGGTCTTCCTGCTGCGCGGCGCCGACGGCGAGGCGTTCGCCGCCACCGTCGAGGACACCCTCTGGACGCTCGACGCCGAGCCTGACGTGGTGCAGCGCATCTGCGTGCGCGGCGTCGACAGCGAAGGCAATGCCTCCGAGTTCAGCGAGTGGTCGGACCCCGTGTACTTCGAGAGCCAGGGCGGCGGCCAGGGCCCGATCCCGCCGGCCCCCGAGCTGGAGCCGAACTACCCGAACCCGTTCAACCCCGAGACCAGCATCGTCTACGGCGTGCCCGACGACCTGGGCACCGGCGACCTCATGAGCCTGGAGATCTACACCGTCGACGGCCGCCGCGTGCGCACCTTCGAAGTGAACCGCACCGCCGGCTGGCACGAAGTCACCTGGGACGGCCGCGACGACCACGGCCAGCCCTCCGCCGCCGGCATGTACATCACCCGCTATGCCGCCGGCGCCATGGTCAAAACCGGAAAAATGACGATGGTGAAATAACCAAGACTCCGTAAGTCTCAATTCCCAATGCTCTTAGCGCCGCCATCCCCTCCGGGGATGGCGGTCGCTGCGTAAGCTCGCCGCTACTGCGGGGTGGAGGGTCGCACAAATGGTCCGGGGGCAATCCGCAGCGCCGCAAGGCGCGAGGACAGCCCCCGGACCCTTTGTGCGACCCTCCACCCCATGAACGGCGACCTTTCGCCAAGCCCCGCCATAGCTTATTGTGGGACGCTCGCGATTTTTCACAGCAATGAGTAGAGGGGCACGATGAGCGAAGACCAGACCGCGGGACCCTCCCTGATCAAGCTCGGCAAGCTCGCCAACGCGCGCGATTTCGACAAACTCGAGGGCCTCTGGCCCGACGCCCTTGCCAGCGGCGACTACACCTGGCGCGAACTTGCTCCCATCGCGGGGCAGGTCGGCCGCCAGAACGCACCCGCCCGAGCCGAGCGCATGCTCATCACCCTGGTGGAATGGGTCGAACTGAAGAAGGGCCCCGAGGCGGCGCTCGCCGCCGTGCGCGAGGCTGCCGTGCAGCAGCCGAACGCCGCGAGCCTGACCAAGCTGGCGCGTCGCCTGTACCAGGAGCAGTTCGCCTCGTTCGAATCGCTGCCCGACCTGCTCGACCTGCTGCTCGAGCGCGAGCCGAAGCTGGACGCCGCGCTGGTGCTCGTCGACCTGTACGTGCGCCTGCACCCGGGCGCCTTCGCGCTCGACCGTTCGTTCCTCGTGCCGGGCATGGTGGAGAAGGTCGACGCGCGCACCGGTCGCCTGACGCTCATCTTCCAGGATCGCCGTTCCGAGTACGGCCCCGACACCGTGCTGAAGCTCTCGCCGCGCCCCGCCGACGATTTCGGCGCCATGCTGCTCTACGTGCCCGGCAAGCTGCGCGAGCTGGCCGCGAGTGACCCTGCCGCCTTCGTGAAGCTGGCCCTGCGGTCGAGCCGCGAGGGCCGCGTCATGTACAAGGACCTGAAGGGCCACCTGGTCCAGCTGCTCGACGAGAAGGGCTGGAAGGACTGGTGGAACACCGCCAAGCCCGCCCTCAAGCGCGATCCCATGATCGGCATGTCGGACGGCTCGCAGCCCAGCTTCAAGCTGCTGCGCCAGGCCGATCGCTTCGAGGATCGCATGCGGCGCGAGTTCGACTTCGCGAAGACGCCGCAGGACAAGCTGCTGAAGGTGCTGGGCCTGCTCGACGAGCTGAACCGCGGCGAACGCAGCGGCGAGACGGCACAGGTCGACGAGGCGCTGCTCGTGCACCTGGGCAACGGCGCCGCCAAGGTGGCCGTCGGCGTGCTGGCCGACAACCCTGGCCTGGCCCTGGCCGGCCTGGCGCTGCATGCCGAGATCGCCGCCCGCGGCGTTCCGGTGGCCACGCCGAACCCGCGCGCCGCGCGCCAGGTCCTCGAGCGCATCGGCGACCCGGGCCACCTGTGCCTGGACCTGCCCGAAGGCCTGCTGATGCGGGTCCTGAACTACCTGCGCGAAGCCATGCCCGAGAGCTGGGGCGCCGTCTGGGCCGCCGTGCTCCTGCGCACCGGCCGCCGCCTGTGCGACTCCATCACGCGTGCGCTGCTCGAGGCCGGCCAGCTCGAGGTGCTGGGCGCGGCCCTGAAACAGGCCATGGAAAAGCCCACCGCCAGCCCCGAACTGCTGTGCTGGGCGTGGCGCTCGATGCACTCGGGCAACCAGGCCTCGGTCTTCCTGGCCACGCAGTCCGGCCTGCCGGTGGCGCGCGTGGCCGCGGCCATGTTCTCGCTGCTGGACGGCAGCGGGCGCCTGTACGGCATGTCGATGGAAGAGAAGCACCTCAAGATGCTGGAGAATGCCCGCGCCTCGTTCGCGGTGCAGAACAACCGGCCTCTTCTGGCGCTGCTCGAGCAGGCCGACCGCATCGAGGCCATCCGCCTCAAGCGCGTCATCGAGGACAATGCCGGCCTCAGCCCGGCGCAGCGCACCCAGCTGCTGGGCTACCTGCGCTCGCGCTACGCCGACATCTTCATCGAAGCCACGAAGGAATGGCAGGACGGCGCCTCGATCTACACGACCGAGGACGGCCTGCGCAGGACCGAGGCGGCGTTCAACCACATCGTCCAGGTCGAGATCCCCGAGGTGGCGCGCCAGATCGGCGAGGCGGCCTCGCACGGCGACCTCAGCGAGAACTCGGAGTACACCGCTGCGCTGGAGAAGCGCGACCAGCTGGCCAGCCGCGCTGCCCGCCTCGAAAGCGAACTGGCGGCGGCCCGCGTCATCAACCACGAGATGTCGAACACCGGCTTCGTCAACGTCGGTACGCGCGTCACCGCGCGGCAGATCGACAGCGGCGCCGACGAGATCTACACCTTCCTCGGGCCCTGGGATACCGATGTCGAGAACCGCGTCCTGAACTACCAGGCGCCGCTGGCGCAGGCGTTCATGGGCGCGCGCATCGGCGACCAGGTCACCTACGGCGAAGAGGCGGCCCGGCGCACCTGGGAGATCCTCGGGATCGACTCGGCGCTCTAGAGGCGGCTTCGGACCGCATACCCGTTGATCGTGGAGGGCCCTTTCGAGGGCCCTCCGCTTTTTTCTGCCTGTTGCCGGCGCCTGGCCGGTTCCTGACCCGTACGGATCGCTTCTGGCCGCCGGCGTCGCCGGGTTGCCCGCCCGGAAAGCTCTCATCTAATGATTATCCGTATATGATACGAGAAAGTCGCTTGCTCTCTAACTTGTTGGAATAGTGCTGGTTGGCGGGACGCTCGCGTCGGGTGCGCTGGCGTTCCGGGCGGGCGCCGGTCGGCGGCAATCGCTGCCGGGCAGGGAACGCCTCTTGCGTTGGGCCGGGTCGGAGCATTGTCGATCGACTGCGCCCAAGGAGGGGGTATGTCCCAGGTCAAGACGAAGCGCTTGGGACAGATCCTGGTGGAATCGGGGACGCTGACCCCCGAGAAACTGGATCTGGCGCTGCGCGAACAGAAGCAGACGGGCGAGAAGCTGGGTGTGACCCTGCAGCGTCTGGGCATCTGTTCGGAACGGGAAATTGCGCGCGTGCTGGCCAGCCAGGCCGGTGTCGAGTGCGTGGACTTGACGCGGCTGGAGATCGACCGCGTCGTGCTGCTCAACGTGCCGCGCGACTACGCCGAGGCGAAGTCGCTGCTGCCGCTGCGCCTGCGCGGCAGCACGCTGCAGGTGGCGATGGCCAACCCGCTGGACCTGGCCACCACCGACGAACTGGCGCGCCTGACGGGCAAGTACATCGAGGTGGTTCACGCGCCCGAGAGCGAGATCAAGGACGCCATCCTGCGCCACTTCGGCGGCGAGAGCGGCGCCGGCGACGACATTCCCGGCCTGGTCGAGGCTGCGCGCCGCGCGCTCGACGCCGGCGGCAACCTCGGCCACGAGGACTCGCCCTACATCCGCCTGGTCGACGGGCTCATGCGCCAGGGCGTGAGTGAAGGCGCCACCGACATCCATATCGAGCCCGAGGAGAAGGTCCTCCGCTGCCGCTACCGCATCGACGGCCGGCTGGTGCAGGGCGCGGTGCTGCCGCAGGAACTGCTGCCCATCGTCGTGACCCGCGTGAAGATCATGGCCGAGATGAACATCTCCGAGAGCCGCGTGCCGCAGGACGGGCGCATTCTCTTCGATACGGGCCGCAAGAAGGTGGACATGCGCGTGTCCACGTTCCCCACGGTGCACGGCGAGACGATCGTCTGCCGTATCCTCGACAAGGAGGCGCTGATCGTCGGCCTCGACCGCCTGAAGATGCCCGCGCCGATGCTCGAGACGTTCAAGCGCGACATCACGCGGCCCAACGGCATCATCCTGGTGACCGGGCCCACGGGCTCGGGCAAGACCACCACGCTGTACTCGGCGCTCACGTTCCTGAACCGGCCGGACACGAAGATCATCACGCTGGAAGACCCGGTCGAATACGAGCTGCCGGTCATCAACCAGGCGCAGGTGAATACCGCCAAGGGCTTCACCTTCGCCAAGGGCCTGCGCGCCATCCTGCGGCAGGACCCGGACATCCTCCTGGTCGGCGAGATCCGCGACGTGGAGACGGCCCAGCTGGCCATCCGCGCCGCGCTGACCGGCCATCTGGTGTTCAGCACGCTGCACACGAACAGCGCCGCCGGCGCCATCCCGCGCCTGCTCGACATGGGCATCGAGCCGTTCCTGCTGTCGGCCACGCTGGTGGCGGTGGTGGCGCAACGGCTGGTGCGCCAGGTCTGCGACGGCTGCGGCGAGACGGTCGTGCCCGACGAGGCGCAGCTGGCCCTGCTCGGACTCGATGCGGCGGCGATGGCGGGCGCGAACATCCGCGCCGGCCGCGGCTGCAACATGTGCCGGCATACGGGCTTCCGGGGACGCATGGCCGTCTTCGAGTACCTGAACATCGACGTGAACCTGCGGCGGATGATCGCCGAGCGTCGCGAGGCCGCCGACATGGAACGATTCGCCCGCGAGGGCGGACAGACGTCCCTGCGCGACGACGCCATCGCAAAGTTCCGTGACGGTCGCACGACCCTCTCCGAAGTGCTGAGGGTGGTGTCATGAGGGAATTCCGCTACAGCGCACTGACCGGTGCGGGCACCACGATCACGGGCGTGCGCCGCGCCGCCACCGCCGAACAGCTGGCGAACGTGCTGCTGGAGCAGGGCCTGGTGCTGCTCGGCAGCCGTCCGACCTTCGGGCACCTGGGCGGCGCCTGGTCGCCGATCCGCCGCGCCTCGGGCAAGCACCTGCGCTCGTTCACCCAGCACATGGCCACCTGCCTGTCGGCGGGTGTCCCTGCCGTCACCGCCCTGCGCGACTACGAGCAGCAGTGCGACGGCCCGTTCGCCGAGCTCATGTCCGACCTGCGGGCCGCCGTCAATAGCGGCGCGCAACTGGACGAGGCCCTGGCGCGGCATCCCCACGTCTTCTCGCCGGTGTACCTGGCGCTCGTGTCGGCCGGCCAGAACTCGGGCGGGCTCGACGGCGCCTTCAACGAGCTCACCCAGTTCCTGGAATGGCAGGAGGACCTGCGCAGCCAGACCGTGCAGGCGCTGATCTACCCGGCCATGCTGCTGGTCGGCGTCGTCGGGCTGTTCCTGCTGATGGTACTGTTCGTGATGCCCCGCTTCGAGGGCCTGTTCACCGATTCCGGCATGGAGCTGCCGAAGCTGACCCTGGCGATGCTGGCCCTGGGCCGGTTCTGCGGCCACTGGTGGTGGGCCATCCTGGGGGGCCTGGCCGCGCTTGGTGTGTCCGCGACTGTCCTCCTGAACACGCAACGCGGCACCTACCTGCGAGACAGGGTACTGCTGAAGCTGCCGGTCATCGGCACGTTCCTGAGCAAGCTGGCGCTGTCGCGCTTCGCCAAGACCTTCTCCGTCATCTTCTCCTCCGGAGTCGACCTGCTGCGCCTGCTCGACCTGCTGCGCGGCGTGGTCGGCAATCGCGTGATGGCGGAGCAGCTGGCGCGCATCCGCGCACAGGTGGCCAGCGGACTGTCGCTGACCGAGGCCTTCGCCACCGCCGACACCTTCCCGCCGCTGGTGCAGCGCATGATCGCCGTGGGCGAACGCACCGGCTCGCTGGACAAGGTGCTGCTCACCGTGTCGCGCCACATCGACAAGGAACTGCCGCGCGACCTGAAGAAGGCATTCACCGTTTTCGAGGGGCTGGTGCTGGTGTTGCTGGGCGCCATGGTGTGCGTCGCGGCGCTGTCGCTGCTGATGCCGATCATGTCGATCCGAACCGGGATGCACTAGGTGGTCACGTCATGACGACAAGAAGCAACAACCGCAGCATGGGCAACGCGGCAAGCCGTGACGGCTTCACGCTGATCGAGATCGTCGTCGCGGTGGCCATCGTGGCGATCATGGCCGGTGCCGTGGCTCCGCTGGCGTACCGCGAGATGACCCGCGCGCGCGAGGAAGCCACGCTGCGCGAAATGGCGGCGCTGCAACAGGGCCTGCTCGAGTTCTGAGGACACGGGGCGCTTCCCGACCGAGGGCGAGGGCCTGGCGGCGCTCCTGGCCGACCCGGGCGCCAACGGCTGGCAGGGTCCCTATGTGGGCGGCGGGCAGGGCGTGCCCCTGGTCGAGGCCACCACCGACGCCTGGAACGCGGTCTACGTGTATGACGTGGCGCCGACGACCACGCCGGCCGGCGCTGCCGACGCGCTCATCGCCAGCGGCGGCATCGACCAGGCGATCACGTTCGGCGCGCTGGGCGGCAACTGGACCATCGCGGGCAACGGCGACGACCTGCTGACGCTCGTGGCGTCGGGTCCGGTCAACCGCGAGAAGCTCGAGTCGTGCCAGGACGAACTGAAGGCGATCGCCGACGCGGCGCGGCGCTACTTCGAGGACCGGGCCGCGTTCCCGACCACCGCCGGCGACCTGGCCGATGCGTATCTCGACGTCGGCATCGACGGCGAGGCGGTGACCGATCCCTGGCGGCGGGCCTACGTGCTGATCGTCGACAACACGGGGGCCAACCCGCCCGACTTCATCGCGCGCAGCTGGGGCCCGGACCGCGCCAACGACAACGGCGGCGACGACGACATCAGCCTGAACGTCAGCAGCCTGCCGCCGGCGCGCAAGACGACCATGTACCGCCTGGAGATCGCGCAGTCGGCGCTGAACCTGGACTCGGGCCTGGGCCTGACGGGCAACTGGCCCCTCATCGACCGGCCGGCGCTGAACCTGGCGACGGCATTCGACACCGACGGCTGGGGAAGGCCCTTCGCCGTCAATGCGGCATCGCGGACCGTGTATTCGGCCGGGGCCGACGGCAACGCCGCGACGACCGGCGACAACCTTCCGACCGGCGTCGGGCCGTAACGGACAGGCGCCCGCCGGGCGGGCGCAGGGAGGACTGGACCGAAGTGAAGAGCAAGCGCGGATTCAGTGTGCATCGCCAGGGTCAGGTCCAGGTGGCGGTCGAGGTTCGCCGCGAGGGCCGTGGCCGCTGGTCGGTGGTGCAGCTCCAGCGTGTGTGCGACGGCGAGGCCGTGCCCGGCAGCCTCGGGCGGGCATTGACGCGCGAGTCGGCGTCCGTCGCCTGGCTGGTGCCGGACACCGAGGCGAAGTCCACCGTCGCCACGCTGCCCCCCATGAAGGGACGCGCCCTCAAGCGCGCCGCCCAGGGCCTGGCCGCGCGTTCGGACGGCGGTGTGGCCGAATCGTGGGCCGTGTCGTGCCATGCCATGGGACCCACGCACCGCCCCGCGGCGGGCAACGACGGCCTGAAGCTGCAGGACGTCTTCATCCTGCAGGCCGCGCGCTCGTTCATCGACGAGCAGATGGCCGAGGCTCTCCGCTGGGGACTGGAACCCGGGCTGGTGCTGCCGACCGACGTTGTGCTCGACCTGCTCTACCGCCGCTACGGTCCCGAACACGAGGACCTCGCGGCCTGGAACCTGGTCTTCATCGGCAAGGAAGCTTCGTTCCTCTGCATCTCGACGCGCGAGCACCTGCTCATGACGCGTCGCCTGCCGCAGGACCTGTCCAACGGCGCCGACCCCGAGGAGTACCTGGGGCGCATCGCCACCGAGATCGAGCGCTCGATCTTCTTCGCGCGCCAGACCGAGGCTTCGCCGCACGTCGAGCGCATCATCATCTGCGGTGATCACGAGGCGGCGCCGCGCATCGTCGAGCGCCTGCACCAGCAGGGCCTGGCGCCCTCGGTGTACTGGGACATCAGCAGTGTCGTGGTCTGGGGCGACAACGTGCCGCAGGTGGATGACCTGCTGGCCGTGGCGGGCGCCCTCGTGGCCGCCGACGGCTCTCCCCACAATCTCGGCGCGCGCCACAGTCGCCGCGCCATGTCGCCCGTCATGCGGCGGCGGAGCCTGATCGGCGCCGGTGCGGTGGCCGTGGCGGCCGTGCCGCTGCTCCTGGTCGGCGGGTTGATGACCTCGCAGATACAGGCCGAGTACCTGGAGAAGTCGAAGGAACGGCTGCGCGAGGTACAGACCCGCGCCACGCAGGCCGAGGAGATCTATCGCTCGCAGCGCGTGCTGGCGCGAGAGAACCGCATCGCCCTCTACACGGCCGCGCGTCCCGACCTCGAATCGATCCTGCGCCAGTTGGCGGTCCTGGCCCCGCCCACGGTCGTGTTCAAGACCATCCGCCTGCAGGCTGACGAGACCGGGAACCCGGTCCTGCACCTGGAGGGCGAGAGCCCGGCTGAACTCGGCGCCGACGCCCAGGGCGCGTTTGTGGACTTCCTGGCCGCGCTGCGCGACTGCGAGTTCGTGTCGCTGCAGGGCGAGCCGCAGCGCATGCACATCCGCCCTGAAGACGATGGGCAGGGTGGAGAGCGAACGCATTTCAGCCTCGACCTGCAGTTGAAGCCGATCACCGTCGCGGAAGGGATCTGACATGAAGCTCAACAAGGGCACGCTTTCTTCCCGTCGACCGGTGCTGGTGGGCGTGCTGGTCGTCGCCTGGCTGGCGATCCTGGTCGGAGGCGCCGTGCCGGCCTGGCGCCGGGCGCTGCAGCAGCACCGCGAGGTGCGTCAGGTCGAAGCCCAGCTGGTCGACCTGGACCAGTGGACCATGGCGGGGCTCTGGCTCGAGCGCTCACTGGCGCCCCGGGATGCCGCCGTCACCCCGGTCTGGAACCGGCTGTTCCCGACGGAGCGACGCTGCGAGCAACTGTTCCTGGACCTGGCCCGCGTGGCCGACCAGAGCGGTGTCGTGCGTTTCGAACTGCATGAGATGAAGCTCGACGAGATGGTGGACACGGGGCCGGGCATCGTCGATCCCGAGCCCGCCGCCACGCTCGGCGGCTATCGCGTGCGCGCCGTGTTCGAGGGTGATTTCGCGGATGTCGCGGACTTCCTGGGCGGCCTCGGCCGCCTGGACCGTGCTGTGGCCGTCCACGAAATGGAGATCAAACCCGGCAAGGATGCCGTGCAGGTGGAACTGGAGCTGGACGTCTATGTCGCGTCGACAACTGAATCTTAGCCATCCCGGCGTGATTGCCGGTGTGGCGGTCGTGCTCGTGGTGATCGTCGTCGCCAACGTGAGGACCTTTGGTTCCCGCGGCGCCGGCGCCCGGCGCGCCGAGGCGGCGCGTGTGCAGGCCCATCCGTCCATTCCCCTCGACCTCGAGGTGGTGCTCCTGCAGGCCGGCCGCACTTCCGGGAACCTCGGCGTGCCGGTCACCGGGCCCCGTCCGGAGCTGCAGCGCGACCCGTTCGTCGAGGGCGCCGCGGCGCCGGTGGTGCGGGTCGTCTCGACCGGCCCGACGAGCCGCCCGAAGAACCTTCCGTCCGGCCGTCCGGCGCCGGCGCGAACCGGCGCCCTCGCCTGCGCGGCCGTGATGCTCGGCAGCGGCGCGCCGGCGGCCCTGATCGACGGTCGCCTGTGCCGTGTCGGCGACACGGTGCGCGGCTATCGCGTCGAGAGCATCGACACCCGTGGCGTCACACTCGGCGGCGACGGTCGCCTGTTCCTTCCCGTGGGCGTCGCCTCGTCCGGCGAGGACGCCAATGTCCTGGTGACCGGAGCGGCTCCCGGCGACCAAAAGGGTCGCACCAGCCTGGTCGAGTACGCTGATAGCGAAAGGAAATGACCATGAACAGGTGGAACCACGGCGACGACCGTCGCGGCGGCCTTCTCGGCAGCCCAGTCGCCAGCCTGACGGCCCTGCTGGCGGCGGCGGCGCTGGTCTGGGCCCTGCCGGCGGCCTCGTCGTCGAGCTTGACGTCGGCCGCTGCCGAGCCGGGTGCAACGGCGGGTGCCGCAGCGCCGGCGCCCGCGTGGGACAGCGGCCTGGCGCCCGTGACCATCGTCACCAGCGACTGGGCCGATGTCCGCGAGATCCTGCGCAGCGTCGCCGCCAGCGCCGGCCTTGGGCTCCAGCTGGCGCCCGACGTGAAGGGCCAGGTCAACGTGCACCTGGAGAACGTCACGGTCGGCCGCGCACTGGCCTCGCTGTGCGACCCGGTGGACCTGGGCTGGGAAGTGGTGGAAGGCACGCTGATCGTCTATCGCCGCGGCATGGTCACGCGGTGGTTCACGTTCGACTACCCGGTCACCCAGCGCCAGGGCCGCGGCGAGCTGCAGATCTCGGCGGCGCGCCAGAGCGAATCGGGCGGCGGCGGCGGTGGCGGCGAGAATCAGAACAAGTCCAACCTCACCAGCACGGCGACGATGTCGATCTGGC
>JADJCK010000017.1 GCA_016703265.1 bacterium | reverse complement strand
CCCCATACCTGTAGCTGGTGCCGATCTCATCACTCTCGCCGGGATGCGCCGGTCCGCGCGCAAGCAGCGAGCCGAGCGCGACCAGGCGCTCGTCGCGCAGCATGAATACGGCTTCGCTGGCGCATTTCCAGGTGTTTCCCGGCGCCGCACTCGGACAGCACGAACAGGTAATCGCCCTTCCAGCCGATCGTCCGTCTCAGGTGCTCCCAGGCCAGGCGTTCACCCTCATCACCCGGTACAAGGACAGCCGTCACCAGATCGCAGCGCTGGTCGCCGTACTCGACCGCGAGGTCGAAGAGGTACCAGCCTCCGCCCGGTGTCGGGTCCTGGGGCGTGGCGGTCACCCGAACCGGCTGCTCGAGGATAACGATCGGCTGTCCGGCGGCCACCCCGGCGACCAGCAGCCAACACGCGATCGCCGCGGTGGATCGAGCCATAACCCGTGAGCATTCGTGGGAAAACACGATACCCTCCTGCATAAGGTTGGCGACCAGCATACGCCGCACTTGCGCCGGCGCAAGTCGAACGACGTCGCCGAGGCCGCCACAAACGACAAAGTGGGCGCTGATCGGCGCCCACTTCCACTCTTCCCGCCTTCGCCCGCTGGCAGTGGCGCGCTCGGAGGCGGCCAGGCAGGCCGGGCGACGTCCTCGGCGGGCCAGCGGTGGTCGTCGCGGACCAGCAGCGGCCTCGAGCAGGCGCCTTCGATGCCGCGCAGCTGGGGCATCGTCCCTGATGCCGCACAGGGCGATGGCATGCCGCCGCGGGCCGGCGCGCGCGGCGCGGCCGATGCGGTGGACGAAGTTCTCCGCCATCCGGCAGCTTCGTGTTGATCACGTGCGTGATGTCCTCGACGTCGATGCCGCGGGCCACGATGTCGGTGGCCACGAGCACGTCGACCTTGCCCTTGCCGAACGCCTCGAGCGCGTTCTGGCGCTGGCTCTGCGACTTGTTGGCGTGGATGGCGCCCACCTTCAGGCCGCGCAGCTCCAGTTGGCGGGCCACGGTAATGGCCGCCACCTTCGTCGCGGTGAAGACGAGCATGCGGCCGCCGACGTTCTCCTTCAGCAGGTCCATCAGCAGGTCCAGCTTGTGGGCCTTCTGCACGAACATCACCTGCTGCTCGAGATGGTCGGCCACCGCAGCGGGCGGCGCCACCGAGACGGTCTGCGCGTCGACCTGCATCGTCGAGGCCAGGCTGCGGACGCCGGCCGAGACCGTCGCCGAGAAACACAGCGTCTGGCGCGGGCGGGGCACGCGGTCGGCGATCCAGCGCACGTCGTGCACGAAGCCGAGGTCGAGCATGCGGTCGGCCTCGTCGAGGATGAGGAACTCGACATCGGCGAGCGATACGGCGCCCTGCTTGACGAGGTCGATGAGGCGGCCCGGCGTGGCGATGACGATGTCGACGCCGCGGCGCAGCTTGTCGATCTGCGGGCCGGAGTTGACGCCGCCCAGCAGCACCGCGGTGCGCGTGCCCACATAGCGGCCGTAGGCGCGGACATTCTCCTCGATCTGCAGGGCCAGTTCGCGCGTGGGGGCCAGCACCAGCGCCAGCGGCGTGTCGCCGGCGTACTTGGGGCGCTTGGCGATGTCTTCGATCACCGGCAGCATGAATGCCGCCGTCTTGCCGGTGCCCGTCTGGGCCGTGGCCAGCACGTCGCGCCTGGCGCTTACGAGCGGGATGGCGGCCAACTGGATGGGGGTGGGTTCCTGGTAGCCGCAGTCCGCGAGTGCACGCAGGACGGGCTCACTCAGTCCCAGGTCGGCGAAGGTTTTTGGTCCCGTGGTTGTCATCGGGGTCATGTATTCCTGTCTCGTTGTTCCGGGAGCCACAGCAGCTTGGTCTCGGAGGGAGCTCAGGACGAACCAAAGCCGAGAAGCAGACTGGACATCGCGGGTGCCAATGGGGGCCCGAACGGCCGCCCACATTCCTGAGCTTGATCATCCGGTTCGGACAAAGCAAGCTCCGGGCCATAAGGTAGCCGACCCGGCACAGCGGAGCAACCCATACCCCGCCCCCCGCCCCGCCGCCGCCGGCGGCCCGCACGAGGAGCCCGTCACGGTCATCGTCTCGACCACCCTCATCAGCCTGGCCCTGGTTTTCTATTCGATCGGGGTCTGGGCCGAGCGCCTGGCACGCTATCTCAAGCCGTGGCATGTAGTTGCGTTCTGGATGGGCCTGGCCTTCGACATCAGCGGCACCCTGGCGATGCACGCCCTGGCCGAAGGCCCCTTCGACCTGCGCGACCCCCACACCCTGACCGGCCAGCTGGCCCTGTGGCTGATGCTGGCCCACGCCATCTGGGCCACCCGGGTCGCGCGGCGGGGCAGTGAAGCCGACCGCGCCGGCTTCCACCGCTACAGCCTGGTCGTCTGGATCTTCTGGCTTGTCCCCTATTTCGGCGGCATGGCGCTGGGCATGCGCGGTTGATGCAGGATTGACTTGGTGCATCGTCACATATTCTGGAGTATGATCGTCCTGATTAGAGCCAAGTTTGGCCCCATCCACCCAACGGACCCTGATCAGTGATCATTCGACTCAGGAGTCCCCGCGAAGCGGGATCCCGTGGCGGGCATTAGTGCGTGGCCAGTCCACCGCCCCCGCAGTTCGCCCAGGACGGCGTCCGCCCCGGCTTCCGCCTCCGTTCCGGAGGTATACCCATGAATCGTCTGTTGACGACGGCAACCCTTGCCTCGCTCATCCTGTTGCCGGCACTGGCGCAGGCCGACCCCGTAACCGGCACATTCACATCCACCGACCTCGGCGGGCAGATCCTGACGGGTCGCGCCTCCACCTGGCGTTCCGGCGTCAACAGCGGCCTGCCCCATGTGCTGCATGCACAGTCGTGGGACGGCGCCACGCTCGGCGCGCAGTGGGACATCAGCTGCGCCACCGAGAACAGTGCCTTCAGCATGGTGGACAATCGCGTTGCCGGCAACGGCACCGTCGTCTACACCTCGACGTTCAACGGCGGCACGTTCAACTTCTACGCCGGCGCCTGGCCGTGGGGTGACGGCACGGGCACGCTGAACACCACCACGTTGATCTCCACCGTGCAGCACATCATGATCGGCAACGTGAGCACGCCGGTGGCCTCGGTCGTCAACGGCAGCACGTCGGGCGAGTTCACGAACGGCTGCCTGCTGAGCTTCGCCATCGGCAACGGTGCCGGCATCGGCGAGACGCCGTTCGCGAGCATCCCGGCCACCTATCCGGTGTTCCTGGACGGCTCCTGCGGCCCGGCTTCGGCGGGCGCGCAGTACGGCACCTGGGGCAACGTCGTGACGCTGACGATGCACGTCAACTGCACCGTCCCGAACGAGCAGGCGACCTGGGGCGCGGTAAAGGGCCTCTACCGGTAAGGCCGGCCGCCCGATTGCCTTGATCAAAAAGACGGCCGCCCGCAGGGGCGGCCGTCTTCGCGTTCAGCGCGGGATGACCCGGTCAGCGCGCGAGCACGAGGCGCTGCGTCCGCGAAGCCTGTGCCGTGCGCAGCGTGATGAAGTAGACACCGGCCGGGGCGCGCGTGCCGTCGTCGGCCCGCCCGTCCCACAGCGCGGTGTACTCGCCGGCGCCGAGGCTGGCGTCGACCAGCGAGCGCACCAGGCGCCCGCGCACGTCGTGCACGTTGATGACCAGGCCCTGGGCCGAAGGCAGGCGGTAGGCGACCTGCAGGTCACCGCGTGCGGGATTCGGCCACGGCGCGCCCAGTTCCGCGACGCCGCCGACCACCAGCGGCCGTTCCGCCGACAGGGCGCCCAGCGTGTAGGTGGTGCCGCCGCCCTCGGTCACGCGCAACCGGTAGTGCCAGGTGCGGCCCGGCTCGGCGGTCGTGTCGACGACCGACGCCTGCCGGCCGTCACCGGTCACCACGGCTTCGATCGGCGACCAGGGGCCGTCCGCCGTCGGGGCACGCTCGACGACAAGGCTCAGGTCGGTGGCCGTGATCGCCAGCGACCAGCTGAGGGCGATGCCGTCGGCACGGGCTTCGGCGCGGAATTCCTGCAGCATGGCAGCCACGGCGCCGTCGGGAACCATCGCGTAGGCCCGCGTGGCGCCGGCATGTACACCCGTGCCCACGATGACGCCGTCCTCGCTGATGCCCATCGCCGACGACGACGTATTGGTGTCGAGGTCCCAGTCGCTGCCGGCCGGCAGCAGGTCGGCCAGCGCGTAGGTGTTCTCGCCGTCGTAGAGGAACGGCACGGCATACAGACCGCCGGCCGTGCCGACCGCCCAGCCCGCGTTGTTCACGCCGCGGGCGCTGCCCTGCGACGTGGCCGGCGGCAGGGCGATCTCCTTCGTGCCGTTCGCTGCCGACCAGATGAAGGGCATGCCCGAGCCCTGGTTCAGCATGCTGGAACCCACGATGTGACCGGCATTGCTGACATCGAAGGCAAGCGCGCCGTTGTGGCCCGGCAGCGGCGGCACTTCGGTGGCGGTGTTGGCCACCGCATCGTAGACGAAACCGACGTTGCGGGCGGCGTTGGCGGGATCGACACCGAAGCCCGCCACCAGGCCGGCATCGTTCACGCTGAAGGCCGTGCGCAGGAAGCAGCCGCCGGCCGTCTGCGCCGTGATGACGGAGGCAATGCCGCCGCTCCACTTCACGCCGTATTCCACGCTGCCCGAGCCGATGGAGCCGACGGCCAGCCCCGCGTTGTTGACGTCGTTGGCGCGGCCGAACGACTGCCCGGCAGGCAGCGGCAGCTGCGTGGCGACGCCGCCCTGCCACAGCACCGGCAGGGGGCTCGATCCGAAGGAGGTCGTGGCCCCGGTGCCGACGACATCGCCCAGGTCATTGACGCCGTTGCCGACGCAGTAGGTGCGCCCGGCCAGGTTCGGCAGGCCGACCAGGCCGCCGGCCGAGGTCCAGGTGAAGGCGCGCGTAGGATTGCCGAACGAGCGGCCGGTGGCGATGCCCGTCATCGACACGCGGAAGCCCTGCGAGGCGGCGTCGGCAGGTTGCACCAGGCCGATGTCGACGATGAGGTAACCGGGCGGCGTGGCTGTCGCGACGCCGGCCGGGGCAACGACTGCCAGGGCCACGCCGAGCATGGCAAGGGCCGGCAGCATGAAGCGGCAACGTGGGGTATTCATGGGGTGATCCTCCGGGAGCGGGCCAGGGGTGTGCGGGATCCGCGGCCGGATTCTACCCGATCGGAACCTGCCGCCGCAACCGGGTCGCTGCGGGTCCGTCGCGGGCACCCCGGACCGGCTTGGCAACATCCCGCTTCGTTGCTATACTCGCTCACAGAACTGACGATGGGTGCACCACTCCCGATCCGGAGTGGCGCAGGTATGACAGGGTGGTCGGGCCGCCATCCAGAGCATGCAGGACGCGTTCAAGCGATGCGCCCCGCGTGCCTGACCCGCATCAAGCGGGCATCTGGAGGCGACCATGAGCGGCAAAGAGCGCCAGCGTACGCTGGAATCCCCTGCTGAACCGGTTGGCTGCGCAGCCGGCTTCCTTCGCATCACCTGGATGGCCTTCGGCAACCTCGCCCTGTTCTTCTGCGCCATCTTCGCCTCCCGCCAGACGGCTCCTTCGGCGCTCGACGCGGCCTATGTGGCCATCGTCGTCGGCCTGATTTTCGTCCGCTGGCTGGATATCGCGAAGTTCCGCGGCCAGACCGGCTCCGGCGAACCGGCCACCATGGCGCACTGGCGCCGCTATGCGCTGGGACTGGTTCCCGTGGCCGCCGGGCTCTGGGCGCTCATGCGCTTCGCGCACGCCAAGGGCTTCGTGGAGGGAGCCCTCGCGGTTGCGCGGCGCACGCGAACGAACAGGGGCGCCGGCTTGCACGGCGCCCCTCCCGTTTCACGAACCTTCGCAGCGTCAGGCGCCCAGCTTCGCCACCTCGGCCTTCAGCATCTCGGCGCCGCCGGCCAGGAAGTCGTCGCGCTTGAGTTCACCCGCAGCCAGCTTCGCCAGCAGCACGCGCTGGGCGCGGTACTCGCGATTGTCGAGGCCGGCCTTGCTCTGCAACAATCGCCACGCCTTGCGCCGCTCCACGCAGAGCAGGACCATCTGGCGCGACAGCGCGTAGAGTCCGGCCTTGCCTTCGTGGTTCTCGGCCTTGATCCAGACGCCGAAGTCGGGCACGTAGGCCGCGTTCTTGGGGTCGAACACCCGGCGATGCACCACGTCGTCCTGCGCCAGCAGCGTGAGGATGTCGTCGAGGGCGATCATCGTCTCGGCCTTTGCCGCGTCGACCTTGCGCACATGCTGCCGGAAGCGCGCCTCGGTCACCGCGTAGTGGGCCACCGTGTAGCGCACCTTGTCGCCCGTCGAGGCCAGCGTGGTCTCCCACCAGTCCTTCTCGTGCGCCGGGTTGCCCTTCAATTCGACCGCCTCGCGATAGGTCTCGCCGCGGCCGGGATTGAAGGTGAACTCGGGGATCAGGCGGCAGTCGCGTGCGCGCTGCGACTGCGTGGTGGAGCCGTCGTCGCCGATGCCGTGCTCGGGCTGGCAGGGCGTGAAGCTCTGGATGAACGCCGTGCCCCGGTATTCCAGCGCGTCGAGCAGCGCCTTGTACAGCTTGGGCGCGTTGGCCATCGAGACCTGCGCGATGAACGGCGAGCCGTGGCCGGCGGTGAAGATCTCGGCCAGGCTCTTCTTCTCCGTCAGCTTGCCCTGCGTGGCGGCGCCGATCTGGTTCATGTCGAAGCCGCCGGTGATCACCGACGAGTCCGAGTTCTGGCCGCCGGTGTTCGAGTAGACCTGCGTGTCGAGCATCAGCAGCTTCACGTTCGGGCGACCCTGCAGGATGGCCTTCGAGACGTTCTGGAAGCCGATATCGCCCATGCCGCCGTCGCCGCCGATGCCCCAGGCCTTCGGCAGCTCGGCCACTTCGTGGTCCGTCATCAGCACGTCGGTGAAGTGGGACAGCTCGAAGTACTGCTCCTTCGAGATGCCGGCGTCCTCGCCCAGCAGCGCGTCGACCAGGCGCTCGGGAATGACCGAGCGACGGGCGTGATCCATGATGAACGCCTCGCCGAACAGCCAGGCCACCGTGGCCCCGTCCTGGAACAGGGAGTTCATCCACGGGTACGGGTGCGGGTTGTTCGGCGGCGTGGAGCCGAACACGCTGTTGCAACCGGTGTGGGCGCCCATCGCCATCACCGACATGCCGTTGGCCAACCGGCCGTCCACCGCCTGGATGTCGCGGTGGTTGACCGCGTCCTGGCGCAGCACGGCGATGAGGGCGTCGACGACCTGCGCATCGCTGATGGCGCCGTGCGCTGCCAGCCGCGTGTCGGTGTCGGCATCGGTCTCTCCACCGAGGCCCATCAGCAGGTGGGCCACGGCGCGCGTGTACAGCGCGTGGGCGGCCGGATCCTTCGCCTTCAGGGCGGCCAGGCGCGCCGCGCCGGCTTCCTTCATCCGGGCGGCCTTGGCGTCGAGCCGCTCGGCCTTCTGCCGGTACAGCGGCCGCATGTAGGCCTCGGTCACCGTCGCCACCGAGCGCAGCACCGTCTTCTCGCCGCAGCCGGCGCAGGCGCCGTCGCCGGAGACGATGGCGTCGTAGCTCGAGCGCACCATCAGGTGGTTGCGCAGCGTCGCCTCGCGCGACGAATGCGGCTGCTCGGAGTCGTACAGGCCGAGGTACTTGCGCGGCGTGTCGGGCAGCAGGTTCAGGAAGTTGATCGCCGTGGTGTGGCGCGCGTTCAGGTCCTCGGTCTCGTCGACCATCCTCAGCGCCTGGTGCTCGCCGCACTCGGTGACGCACTCGCCGCAGCCCTTGCAGAGGTCCGAGACGAAGATGGAGAAGACGCCGCCGGCGCCGGGGTTCTTCTTCTCCACGTTCTGGAAGATGGCATTGACCTTGTTGTAGGCCATCGGCAGCGTGGCGACGATGCCCAGCAACTGGTCCTTCGCCTCGTCGGAGACGCCGGACAGGGGCATCACCGCGTCGCGCACGAGGTCGCGGATCGGCGTGCCCGTCTTGGCCATCTGGCTGGCGACCATGCCGGCGCGCACCGCCTTCTCCACGGCCGGCATCGCGGCCAGCAGTGCGTTGCGGTCGCCTTCGCCCTGCACGTAGCCGCGGACGGCGGTGCCCAGGATCGTCTGCAGGTCCTGCGCCGTGTTCGGCAGCGCGGTGTCCGGGCACGACGAGATGCAGGCCATGCACTGCGTGCAGTTCTCGGCGATGAAGATCGGCGTCTGGCGCCGGGCCACGTACTTGGTGGCGCCGTCGCCGGTGGCCGCGGCCACCACGCCGGCGGCCGAGAGCACCGAGGCCGGCTGGTGGTAGCCCAGGCCGGCGCGGAACTCGCGGTCGAAGGTCTCGCGCCGGAAGATGGGCGCCCGCTCGGGCTGGAACCCGGGCTTCGGCACCTGCAGGCAGAACGTGCCGCAACCGGCGATGGGCAGCAGCGAATCGCCACGCATGCTCGAGCGGTCCGGCGCCTCGACGGCGCCGTAGGTGATCTCGGTCACCTGCGAGAAGCCCTGCAGCATGACCTCCATGTTCGAGGCCACGACCGCCTCGCCCAGGCGACCGAACTTCTTGCGGTACTGCGCCTCGACCTGCTCGTTGAAATGCTCCCGCTTGATGCCGAACTCCTCGAGGAACGGCGAGACGGCGAAGAAGGCGCCCAGGAACGCATTGCCCTGCATGCGCAACTGCAGTTCCGGCCGGTCGGTCGCCTGGCGCGCGATGGCGAAGCCGGGCAGCACGTAGAAGCGGATCTTGCGCTCGAGGATGGTCTGCCGGTACTTGCGCGGGATGCGCTGCCAGGCCGCATCGGCCCCCTCCTCCGACTCCCACACGAACGCGCCGCCGTCGGCCATGCCGTCGAGCGGGTTGGTGTGCGTGAACGCCTTCGGGTCGCAGCACAGCACCACGTTCACGTGGCGCAGGTCGCAGTTGACGCGGATGCGCTCCGGCGCCGCCACCAGGAAGTACTCGGTGGGCGCGCCCTTCTTCTCGGAGCCGTACTTCGGGTTGGCGCTGATGTGCACCACTTCCTTGCGGCGCCCGAACTCGTCGACAGCACCGTCGCGCTCGGCCACGTGGTCACCCAGCTCGCCGATGATCTCGCCCAGGTTCTTGCCCGTGGTGATCATGCCCCAGCCGCCGATCGAGTGCAGGCGCACCGCGATGGCGCCCTCGGGCAGCAGCGACGGCCTCTCGTCGGCCTTCACGGCGTAGGGATGGTCGATACCAACGACGAACAGCGTGGTGCCGTCGCCGGCCTTGTGGCCGTCCTGCCGCGCCAGCGTGCCGGTCGCGAACCCGTAGGCGCCGAGGATACCCTCGGGCCGGAAATCGCGCGAACCCAGGCCATAGACGCCGGAGAAGAACTTCGGCACCGCATCGGCCTTGATGGCGCCCGACTGCACGGCCTTCGTGAAGGCGGTGCGGATGTCGCGCGCCAGCGGGTTGTCACCGGCCAGCGGCTGGTCGGTGCGCTCCATGATGATGACGTTCTTCCGGCCGGCGAGGGCCGCGATGTAGGCCGCCTCGGGCATGGGCCGCAGCACGTTGGCGTGGATCGAGCCCACCTTCTCGCCCTTGTCCCGCAGGTAGTCGACCGCCGCCTCGATGTTCTCGGCGGCCGAGCCGAGAGACACGAACACGGTGTCGGCGTCATCGACCCGGTACTTCGAGAGCAGCCCGTAGTGCCGGCCCGTGAGCGCGCCGAACTCCTCGTACGCGGCCTCGAGCATGGGCAGGATCGGCTCGCAGAACGCCGTGCGGTGCGCCACCACGCCGTTCATGTAGTGTTCCTGGTTCTGCACCGGCCCCAGCAGCAGCGGGTTCGTCAGGTCGATCATGCGCGGCACCCGGCGGCGCTTCGGCCCGAACAGCGCGCGCTGCGCCTCGGTGGGACAGTCGATCAGCTCGTCGGGGGCGCCCAGGAAGCGTCGCATGAGCTCGGACTCGTGCCGCATGAACGTGCGCTCGAGATGCGAGGTGAGGAACCCGTCCTGGATGTTGATGCCCGGCGTCAGCGACAGCTCGGCCACCCGGCGAATGATCAATGCCTGGTCGGCCGCCTGCTGCGAGTCCTTGCCGAAGAGCATGATCCAGCCGGTGTCCAGCACGGCGTAGATGTCGTCGTGGCCGCAGTGCACGTTCAGCGCGTGCTTGGTCAGCGCGCGCGCCGACACCTCGAGGATCATGGTCGAGAACTTGCCCGGCGCGTGGTAGTACTGCTCGGCTCCGTAGACGATGCCCTGCCCCGACGTGAAGTTGACCGTGCGCTTGCCGCAGACGGAAAACGCGATGGCGCCGCCCTGCGCCGAGTGCTCGCCCTCGGTCTCGCAGGCCAGCTTGCTGCCGCCGAAGACGTTCAGCTTACCCTCGGCGTACGAGAGCTGGTAGTTCTCGCCCATCTCCGTCGATGGCGTGATCGGGTAGAACACCCCGCCGTCGGTGATCCTGGCCTCGGTGTGGTAGGAAACGAGCTGGTTGCCGTTCGTCGTGACCCGGATGCCGGGAAATTCGGGGGCGTTCTTCATCGGGCGGGCTCCTTCGCGCTCTGCGGCAATCCGGTGCGGTGCCTGGCGGGGGCCCGCCGGTCCCCTGCCGCGGGGACCGTGATGACTTCGGGCGAACGATAGCACCCGGACCCTTCGGGAACACGACCAAAAGAGGCCATCTTCGGCGCGGAAACCGTTTTCGGGGCTCCGGTTGCCCCGGTCGCCGTCGCGTGCGCGCTCCCTCCCGGCAGCATCCTGCATTGATTCGCGATATCGTTATTTGATATCTCATTATGTGCGAACGATCTGCGGTGCTCCCCTGTGACGATCATCCCCGAACGGACTCCTACTAATCAGATGTGAGATACTCGGCGCTCGCCCAAGCGCCTGAGCTGTCCCTGATCCGCTGCCCCACTCCCAGGAGGAGGCCCCTATGCCCAGGTCGACCCGATCCTCGATGCGCCGCGCACTGCCGGCGACCGCCCTGGTCGCCGCTGCCGTCGCCGTCCTCGCCGGTTTCCTGCCCGGCTGCGGGGATGACGATCCTGCCAGCCCCCAGGGCGGCACCCCGTACCGCCTGGTGGCACCGCTGGAGAACGCCGTCACCGATGTGCCGCTGCTGGCCAACCAGCCGACCACCGTCACCGTCACCCTGCAGCTGCCGCCGGACATTCCTCTGGTGACAGCAGCCGAGATCGACATCGCCGCCACGCTGGACCATGTGCGCATCGACGGCATCCCGCTGTGGAAGCTGATCGCGCGCAAGATGTCGCGCCTGCTCGGCAAGGCCGACGACATCGGCGCCACCGCCACCATCCGCGTGGGCAGCGATCCCCTGACGGTGTGCGAGTCGGGGATGTCCTACGGGCCCTTCATGGTCAGCCACGGCACCGCGCTGGTGGTCGATCCCCCGACGGCCACCGCCGACGACGCCACGATCGACGTAATCAACATGGGATCGATGGTCCTGTGCATCACCATCACCGCCAACATCGACGCCACACTCAGTGTCGATGCGGTGGCGATGGACATCACCGAGGGCCGCTGCGCCTCGCCCGCCAATTTCGCCGGCACCTGGACGGGCACCTACAGCTGCGGCAACAGCTGCGTGGAGCCGTTCGGCGGCGATATCCAGCTGGTCATCACCCAGGACGGCACGCAGGCCAGCCTGACCGACGACGGCGGCGACACCTTCACCGGCGTGGTCTGCGGCGACAAGTTCACCTTCGAGCGGTTCGGTGAATTCTCCACCGAGCGGGGCACCCTGACCCTCGAATCGGACGGCTCCGCCACCAAGCGCTCGACCTGGCGGAGCAACTCGCCCCCGTACTGCGGCGGCGACTGCATCGACTACCTGACCCGTTCAAGTGGCGGCGGCGACTGCACGCCGCTGCTGATCACGAGCGGCCAGCCGCCCAACGGGCGCATCAACCAGGCCTACTCGTTCGTGCCGACAACGAGCGGCGGCGAAGGACAGGTGACGCGCTGGGCCATCCCGGTCCTGCCGATTCCGGGGCTGGAGACCCAGAACAACGGCACGCTTTCGGGCACGCCGACGGGCGCGGCATACGGCAACTGGGAGGTGCGCGTGACGGTCTACGACCAGTGCGATCCCGAGGCGCAGGTCGTCAACCAGACGTACACGATCTCGATCACGGAGTAGGGGCGGCGGACAGCGACGGATAGCGAAGATAAGTGAGCGGAGCCGGTCCCCAGGGCCGGCTCTGTTTTCATCGCACGGAGTTGCTGGCGCGTACTTGCGCCGGCGCAAGTCGAACCGGAAGATCGCCTATCCCAGCGTGCGCCGGAACAGGTTCCCCACCTTGACCTTTTCGTACCCCTGTCGCAGGTAGAACGCGTGCGCCCGGGTGCGGGTCACGTTGGAGTGCAGCACGACGACGGTCACGCCCTGCGCACGGGCCCAGGCCTCGGCAGCCTGAAGCAGGCTGGCGCCCACCCCTGCACCCCGCCGCCGTTCGCCGACCACCAGGCCCACGACCTCGACGCAGCGGTCGCTGTCGAGCTGGCGGCGAACCGCCGCGTGCACCCAGGCAATGGCCCTGTCTTCCTCATCGACAGCCACGAGCACCAGATGCTCCGGGTCTGCCAGCAGCGGCGCCAGCCTCAGGTCCAGTTCCCCCGTCGACGACGGATAGCCCAGTTCGCCGGCCAGCGTGGCCAGTTCGTTCGCGTCGCCGCGGCGCGCGGGGCGGATGTGGGCGGCGTGCGTCATGGTCGACCCCTTGGTCCCGACTCCTCACCTGAGCAACGTGATCTTGAGCACGTCGACCTGGCCCTCCGCGCGCGTCTCCACGAAGTAAAGCCCGGACGGCACGCCGCGGCCCTCGCCATCCGCACCGTCCCAGACCAGCCGGCCGCTCGCGGCGGCCACCGCGCCGTCGTGCAGCGTGCGCACGAGCGCGCCGCGGACGTCGTACACCTTCACCGCCAGGAGGCCGGGGCGGGGCAGCGTCCAGTCCACGGCGACGGACGGGTTGAAGGGATTGGGATGGGCCGAGACGGCAAGGGCGCCGGGCGCTCCGGGAACGGCCGATTCGCCGATCCACAGGCAATCGGGCACGCCGAAGTAATGGAGTACGTCCCAGAGCAGGCGCGTGCGAAGCACCATCGGGGCCGGGGACTTGACGTCGGGGTGGATCACGAAACTGAGGTCGTGGTTCATGGACACGACGCGGCCGGAGCCGTTCACGTTCAGGATCGCCGCTGCACAGGGGTACGGCGTCGTCACGCCGTCGGGCGCGGTGAACTGGGCCAGGCGCACGGCGCCTCCGTACGGCACCACATTGTCGAAGTCGTTGATGGCAAGGCAACCGCCGTAGGCGATCCAGCTTTCGACCGACGTGAACACGGGATTCGCTGCGGTCCTGACCACCAGCGGCGCGGTCTGGCCGGCGATGTTGTCGCGCACATCGGTGTCCTGGAAGGTCACGCCCATGCGGTCCTCCAGGAAGGTGCGGGCCGTGGAGCCGGAACCGTACAGGCTGCTCGCCAGGTCGTCGCCGGTCATGAACAGGTCGCGGCCCCCCAGCGCAAACCACGCGTTGAGCAGGCCCAGGTCATTGCCCGGATCAGCGGCAAAGTCGCCGTTCGAGAGGGTCAGCGAACTGACGTCGCCGGACGTATAGAGCATGTCCGTGTAGCCGGCGATCTGGCTGACCGTCGCCCGGCCGCCGAGTCCGTTGCCCACGCCGGTGGTCGGCGCGTGGGTATCGAACACGTCCAGGTCGACGCCCGACACGAGGCAGAGTTCGCGCAACGCACCGTACCACTCGTCCTCGCCCCCGGCGAAGCCGGCGTCGTTCCACAGCAGCAATCGCGGCTGCGTGCCCTGGGCGTCGTGGATCGACGGCAGGCCGCTGACCGAGAACGTGCTCGGGTACGCCTGCGGTTCCGGGTTGCCGAAGCCGCTGCGATCGACGGGGAGGTAAGCCGTCCGGCTGTCGCCGGCCACGTGGTCCGTGGCCGCGAAGTAGTAGTGCAGCAGGTCGCCGGGGAAGATCATGCCTGTGTCCGGCAGGTCGAAGTTGTAGCGGTTGGCCACCCATGCGCCCGCGGCGGTGTAGGTCAAGCGCCCGCTGACCGGGCTCGCCGGCAGCGAGCGGTACGGGTCGAACAGCGGATTGCGGCGCGCGAACGTCCAGTGCATCACGGGCATGTCCAGCGTGCCGCCGGCACGCGGCGTCGCGTCGATCCAGATCGAGTCGCCCGGGTCGTTCCGCAGGTGCGTGCGCGCCGCGATGTTGGCGGCCATGTCGAACCGGATCGAGTTGGCGCCCAGGTTGGCCAGGTCGATGTCGCCGATCGCGGGGAAGCCGTCGTTCGCCAGGCGGTATTCCGTGGCGGCGATGCGGGCGCCGCCCGTCGGGTAGATCTTCACGCGCACGTTGTCGAAGTACGGCGCCGGCGTGCCGTTGGTGCCGTCGCCGTAGCCGAACTGCCAGCCCAGTTCGTAGACCCCGAACATGACCTGGCAGTGCGTGGCATCGGGATCCACCAGGTCGTCCACGATGTTGACCGAACGGAGGTAGTTAGGGCCGCCGTAGTAGACTGAACTGCGACCGTCCCACGGTCCGGGCCAGATCGTGATGTCCCCCCGCGCTTGTTCGCACAGCCCAGGTATAGAAAATGCCCGGCGTGTCGTTGGCGATCAGCAGCTCGTGCTTGTAGACGTCGAACGCGAAGGTCATGCCGTCCATGGTCGGGTCCGGCCAGGTCATGATCGGCGAGTAGACCGAGTTCTGCAGGTGGTACGTCGGACCGAGCGGGCCGCCCGTGTTGTTCACGATGTAGCCGCCGGGCGGGCCGTAGTCGTTGCCTGGTCCGCCGACGGTGCCGCCCGTGCCGGGAACCACGAGGCCGTCGTCGATGAAGGCGACCAGATTCGAAAAGTTCGAGGCGCAGTCGTCGGCGTCGCCCAGCCTGGTCCACACGCGCGCGAAATCACCCACGCCCACATTCGGGGTCGTCCGCCAGTCGGGACCGATCGTGCCGTCCTCGAGGTTCTCGGTGTAGGGAGTCCCGTTCAGCGTCACCGTAATGTTGTCGAGGCGGGCGGCGCCGTTCGTTGGCCACAGGCAGTCGCCGTCCGACCAGGCGTTGTCGGAATCGAAGATGAAGGCGACGGCAATGTCGGTGCCTTCGTACCGCTCGACCGGGGTGTAGGTGAACGTGTAGTCAACCGCTGCCGTGCCGACGCCGTCCCAGGACTGGCCCTGGCCACCGGTGATCGGCTCGAAGGACGGGTTGGCAGCCGTACGTCGCTGCAGGGTGATGAAGTCATAACCCGGTTCGCTGTCGTACACGAGGTTGGCCTGGACGCGAACAGTCGCGGCCCCACCGACGGTCTTGCGGAACTCGAGGATGTCGTGCCAGTTGTTGTGGTAGCCACCGTACACGTCGCCGACGCCGCACGACGCAATGGCGATGTCACCGCACCAGGCCGCTTTGCCTGACAGCGGAGCCACGACGCCGTAGGTGTCGACATGCCAGTGGTTGGCTGGGCTTGTCTCGTCGATCGAGGACCACCCGTGGGGCAGATGGCCGGCGCCGTAGGGCCGCGCCGCAGCCATCTCGAAATCGCCGCGGTACGGGAACAGCCCGCCCGGGCCCATCAGGTCGATCGTGTCGACCACGGCCTTGCCCGGCACCCCGCCGAAGTACATCACCGGCTGTGCGGTGCGGTGGAGTTCGGCGGCCCCGGTCGCCGAAGGGATGCACAGCGCGGCGCACGCGGCCACGCACAGGGCGAGGATCGGCTTGGGGGCGGGCATGGCGACCCTCCGTGTGGTGGGAGCACGGGCGAACAGGTGCCATGGTGCCGGTGTGCGAGCGCCGGCTGGGCGGGAGCAGGACAACGCGTGGCGTCAGGCCGCGCGCCCGCGCCATGGCGGGCAACGTCCTGATTATACGGAATCGAAACGGCTCAGGACAACGAAATCGCCCCGGCGGCGTCGAAAAAGGCACTCCTCACCTGAGCAACGTGATCTTGAGCACGTCGACCTGGCCCTCCGCGCGCGTCTCCACGAAGTACAGCCCCGACGGTACTCCCCGGCCATCGCCATCCGCACCGTCCCAGACCAGCCGGCCGCTCGCGGTGGCCACCGCGCCGTCGTGCAGCGTGCGCACGAGCGCGCCGCGGACGTCGTACACCTTGACCGCCAGGAGGCCGGGGCGGGGCAGCGACCAGTCCACGGCGACGGACGGGTTGAAGGGATTGGGATGGGCCGAGACGGCAAGGGCGCCCGCCGCTCCAGGAACGGCCGATTCCCCGATCCACAGGCAATCGGGCACGCCGAAAAAATATAAAACGTCCCTCAGCAGGAGCGTGCGCGTCCCGAGCGGGGACAGGAACTTGGCTTCGGGGTGGAGCACGTACATGAGGTCGTGATTCATGGACACGACACGGCCGGAGCCATTCACGTTCAGGATCGCGGCTGCGTACGGATACGGGGTCGCCGTGCCGTCGGGCGCCGTGAACTGGGCCAGGCGCACGGCGCCGCTGAAAGGCACTACGTTGTCGAAGTCGTTGACGCCGAAGCAGCCGCCATAGGCGATCCAGTTGTCGGTCGTCATGAACACCGGATTCGCAGCAGTCCTGACCACCAGCGGCGCGATCTGTCCGGCGATGTTGTCGCGCACATCGGTGTCCTGGAAGCTCACGCCCATCCGGTCCTCGAGAAAGGTGCGGGCCGCCGGGCCCGAGCCGTACAGGCTGCTCGCCAGGTCGTCTCCGGTCATGAACAGGTCGCGGCCGCCAAGCGCAAACCACGCGTTGAGCAGGCCCATGTCGTTGCCCGGGTCACCGTTGAAGTCGCCGTTCGAGAGGGTCGGCGAGCCGAGGTCGCCGGACGTGTAGAGCATGTCCGTGTAGCCGGCGATCTGGCTGACCGACGCCCGGCCGCCGAGCCCGTTGCCCACGCCGGAAGTCGGCCCGTGGGTGTCGAACACGTCCAGATCGATGCCAGACTCGAAGCAGAGTTGGCGCAACGCACCGTACCACTCGTCCTCGCCCCCGCGGAAGCCGGCGTCGTTCCAGAACAGCAATCGCGGCTGGCTGCCGTGGGCATTGTAGATCGACGGCAGGCCGCTGACCGAGAACGCGCCCGGGTACACTTGCGGTTCCGGGTTGCCGAAGCCGCTGCGATCGACAGGGACGTACGCAGTCCGGCTGTCGCCGGCCAAGTGGTCCGTGGCCGCAAAGTAGTAGTGCAGCAGGTCGCCGGGGAAGATCATGCCGGTGTCCGGCAGGTCGAAATTGTAGCGATTGGGCACGACCGAGCCGACCGCCGTTCGGGTGACGCGTCCGCTGACCGGGCTCGCCGGCAGGGTGCGATAGGGGTCGAACAGGGGGTTGCGGCGCGCGAACGTCCAGTGCATGACGGGCAGGTCCAGGGTGCCGCCCGGCCGCGGCGTCACCTCGATCCAGATCGAGTCGCCCGGGTCGTTGCGAAGGTGCGAACGGGCCGCCACGTTGGCCGCCATGTCGAACCGCACCGAGTTCCGGCCCAGGTCCGCCAGGTCGATGTCGCCGATGGCCGGGAAGCCGTCGTTCGCCAGGCGGATCTCCGTCGCGGCGATGCGCGCGCCTGCCGTCGGGTAGATCTTCACGCGCACGTTGTCGAAGTACGGCGCCGGCGTGCCGTTGGTCCCGTTGCCGTAGCCGAATGCCCAGCCCATCTCGTAGACGCCGAGGGCGACCTGGCACGAGAGTGCCCCTGGCTCGACCAGGTCGTCCACGACGTTGACCGACCGCACGTAGTTCGGGCCGCCGTAGTAGACGAAATTGCGGTCACGCCAGGGTATGTGCTCCGGAATCGAGACGTCGCAATCGTCGCAGGTGCGCACGGCCCAGGTGTAGAAGATGCCGGGTGAGTCGTTGGCGACCAGCAGTTCGTGCCGGTAGACGTCGAACGCCAGGCTCATGCCGCCCATGGCGGGATCGGGCCAGGCCATGACCGGCGAGTGGATCGCGTTCTGCAGGTGGTACGTCGGCCCGAGCAGGCCACCGGTGTTGTTCACGATGTAGCCGCCCGGAGGACCGTAGTCGTTACCCGGGTAGCCGATGGTGCCTCCCGTGCCGGGGACCACAAGACCGTCGTCGATGAAGGCGACCAGGTTCGAGTAGTTCGAGGTGCAGTCGTCGGCGTCGCCCAGCCGGCTCCAGACGCGCGCGAAATCGCCGACGCCCACGGCCGGGGAGTTCGTCCAGTCGGGGCCGATCACGCCGTCCTCGAAGTCCTCGAGGTAGGAGATCGCATTCATCGTCACAGTGATGTTGTCGAGGCGGGCGGCGCCCGAGGTCGGCCAGTCACAGTCGGCATCCGACCAGACGTTGTCCGAATCGAACAGGAAGGCCACGGCCACGTCGGTGCCTTCGTACAGTTCGGCCTCGGTGTAGGTGAAGGTGTAGTCGACCGCAACCGTGCCGGTGCCGGTCCAGGACAGCCCTTGGCCCTCGACGATCGCCTCGAAGTCGGAGTGCGCCGCTGTGCGGCGCTGCAGGGTGACGTAGTCGTAGGCCGGTTCGCAGTCGTACACGAGGTCGGCCTGCACGCGGACGGTCGCGGCCGCGCCTACGGTCTTGCGAAACTCGAGGATATCGAACCAGTTGTTGCCGTAGCCGCCGGCCGGATCGCCGGAGCCGCACGAACTGAACGCGATGTCGCCGCACCAGGCCGCGTTGCCCGCCAGCGGGGGCACGACGCCGTAGGTATCGACATGCCAGTGGGCAGACGGGGCCGTCTCGTCGTCCGAGCGCCAGCCATCTGGCAGCAGGCCCGCGCCGCCCGGTCGCGCAGCGGTGTTCTCGAAGTCGCCGCGGTAGGGGAACGCGGTACCCGGACCCATCAGGTCGATCGTGTCGCCGATGGCCTTGCCAGGCACCTCGCCGAAGTGCATCGCAGGTTGGGCGGCCGGCAGTCGATCGGCAGCCCGGGCTGTCGGCACGGCGCAGAGCCCGGCGCACGCGGCCACGAACAGGACGTGGATCAGCCTGGTGACGGGCATGGTGCCCCTCCGTGTGTCGGGTGCACGGGCGAAACGGAGCCATGGCGCCGGGCAGGCGCGAGCAGGACGACGCATGGCGTCATCCGCGCGCCCGCACCATGGCAGGCAACGTCCTGATTATACGGAATCGATACGGCAGTAGTCAGGGAAATCGCCCCGGAAGCGGCTATTCCTCCAGCTTCGGGGCGTCGATGGCCACGCCGCCCTTGTCGAAGGCGATCGTCGGCGTCATGTCCCCGCCCTGGGATTCCATCATGTTCGCGGCGTTGATGGTCCAGATCGAGGTGCGACCCTCGACAGCAGGCGCGTTGCTGCTCAGCACGTTGCCGGGCACGGTGATCTCCATGCGGATGTCCAGCTCGCTGATCGACGCCATGAGCTTGCCCATGGCCTCCATGGCCCTGGCCGGGTCTTCGCCGGCAGCAGCCGGGTCGTCCTCGTCGGCTTCGACGGCTTCCACCGGCTCCGGCGCCGGCGGATTCGGGTCGGTGATCATGGTCAGGATATAGTTGCCGTCTTCGGTGCGGCGGATGGCCATCACCTGGTTCTCGCCGGACTGCATGACTCGCGAAAGGCCCGTGACGTCCTTGAACGTCATGACGATCGCCAGGTCGTCGCGGCCATCGACATTCGTGCGCTTGTACGACTTGATGGTGACGCCGTTCGCCTTGGCGAGCTTCTCCATCCTGGCGCGATCGAAATCGTCGAGCGTGGGCGCCTTCTCGCCGTCCTCGTCCGACTCGCCCATCGCGGCGATGGCCTCGGCGACTTCCCGGGACATGCCGTAGTTCAGGGTGCAGGTGCCCGAACCGTCCGCATCGATGACGATCGTGGAGCGGAGCTTGACGCATCCGGCCAGCAGCACGAGGACGGCGACGAGGACGAACATGGAAATCCTGCGCATGGCTTCCTCCAGGTGACGGTTACGGCTCTATCCGAGGCTTTGCAGGGAGGAGCCGATCCGGATGGACCGGCTCCCCCGAATGGCAACCCGCGGCAACGGGCGCGGTCTCGATACTGATCAGCGCCGGCTCAATAGTCCAGGCTGCCGACGAAGTTGTCGATGTAGTACGGCGCCACCTTCACGCGCGCCGTGGCGGCCCACAGCTTCATCTGGGCGACGGCGTAGGCGTCATCGTCCTCGGCGAACACATATCCCACCTGGTCGAACCCGAGCATCTGGTAGTAGGTGAAGACGCCGTTGGCCATGGCCGCGGTGCCGTCATAGCTGTACTTCCTGGTGTCCGAGGCCAGGGCAATGACGCGGCCCACCTTGGTCAGTGCCGTTCCGAAGGCGCCGATCTGGCAGGCGTCGAAATTGAACGACATCTTCGTGCTGCCCACGCTCGTGAACATGCCGCCGAACCAGGCGCTGCTGATGTAGTAGAGGTCGGTCGTGACCATGTTGCCGCGCGAGCCGTGGCCCGAATAGGCGAACGCGATCTCGTTGCCGGCGATGCTCAGCGAAGCCAGATTCGCCACGGCTGCCTCGATGGCCGACTTCGTCGCCGCCAGGTTGAGCAGGGTGGTGACGGTGTAGCCCTGGCCCTGCAGGTAGTTCCGCCAATCGACGGCATCGTCGTCGCAATAGGTCAGGTCGTTGGTCGTGCCGGCGTAGTCCGAGATGCCGATGACCAGCGCATACTTGGCGCCGACCTTGTCCGGCGACGCCGGCGTCACCGTGAAGACGTCGGCTTCGGTCAGGGTGAACTGCTGCTGAACGGCCTCGGGCCGCTCGTCGATGAACTCCGGACGCTGGAACTGGGCGCCGTCGATGGTGGCGGTGTCGGCGGGTGAGGTGGGCTGGTCAGTGCTGCAACCCGACAACAGGGCAGCAAGCAGCAGACCCAGGACGAGGGTGAGCTTCCTCATGGGTTTTGTCCTCTCGCAAGGCAGGTCAGGGTGATGATTCCCGTGCCGCGGGTGAACGCCTCCACACACCGGCCTAAGCCAGCACCCTGCATCCATTATCCACGATCCGGCAGTGCAGGGAAGGGGAAATATCAAGGGCGCGGACCAATGGCCCGCGCCCTGTTGCCATTCCGTTAACGCGACTGAAGCGCGCGTCTACTGCTGTTTCAGCAACTCCCTGACCGCCGCCTCGAGCTGCTGGTCGCGCCCCTTCGTGAGCACGTCCGGCTCGTTGCGCACCAGCACGTCGGGCTCGAGCTGCGTGTTCTCGCAGAACTTGCCGTCCTGGCCGCGCCAGCCGCCCATGGGGATGCCGAAGCGCAGCGAGGGGTCGATCTGCGGCTCCCACCAGACGAAGGTGCCGGTCCCGGGCACGGGCATGCCCAGCGTGCGGCCCACGCCCTTGGTCTTGTAGGCCACCGGGAAGAGATGCGCGTCGGAGTAGTTGCTCTCGCCCATGACGACGATCGAGGGCTTGGTCCACTTGTCGTACGACTCGGACCCCACGAACTGGCCATGCGGGATGATGTCGAAGTAGGCCTTGCCGGCCAGGAAATCCGACAATTGCTCATGGATATTGCCGCCGCCGTTGAACCGCGTGTCGACGACGAGGGCCTCGCAGCCGATGTTGCGGCCGAGCGCCTCCTCGAACACATGGCGCATGCTGGCGTCGTTCATCGACCGCACATGCACGTAGCCGACCTTGCCGCCGGACAGGCGCGACACCTCGTCGCGCCGGTTGCGGACCCAGCGCTTGTAGAGGAGCTCGTTCTCCTCACCGGGGTTGATCGGCTTGACCTCCTCGTCCCACCGCTCGCCCTTGGCAGGGTCGAGCACCGACAGCAGCACGCGCTGGCCGATGCGCCGGTTCAGGTGCCGGGCCCAGTCGGCGTCCGCCGCCACGGGCTGGCCGTCGATCTTCTCGATCACGTGGCCGGCGCGCAGCCGCAGCGAGGACTTGTCGCAGGGGCCGCCGGCCACGACTTCGGCCACCTTCAGGCCGGCGCCCGTGAACGCGTCGTCGTAGAACAGGCCCAGAGATGCGGTCTGGTCGCCCGTCGGCGACGTCGGCCGGTAGTAGCAGCCGGTGTGCGAGGCGTTCATCTCGCCGAGCAGTTCGCTGAGCATCTCGGCGAAATCGTAGTTGTTGTTGATGTGCGGCAGGAAGCGGCGGTAGGCGGCGTGATAGCCGTCCCAGTCGACGCCGTGCAGGTCCTGCACGTAGAACTTGCGCTTCAACTGGCGCCAGGCGTGATCGAAGATGTAGGCCCGCTCGTCGCCCTGCTTCAGCACCATCTCGCCGCCGGTCTTCAGCGGCTCGACGCTGCCCTTCTCGGCATCGATCTTCTTCGCCTTGCCGCCGGCCAGCAGGACCAGGAACTTCCCGTCGGCCGAAAGCTGCAGGTTCTCGACCCGGGCGCCGACCTTGGCCAGCTGCGAAGCCTCACCTGTCCGCGTCTCGACCACCCACACGTCGTGGCCGTCCTCGAACGCGGTCAGGTAGAAGAGCTTCTCGCCGTCTTCGGCCAGGACCCAGTCCGTGGCCGGCGAGTTGTGGGTCGTCAGCCTGACGCGACGCTCGGCCAGGCCCTCGCGGTCGATCACGACGTCGGCGGGCTTGTCCTTGTCCTTGTCCTTGTCCTTTTTGTCCTTCTTGCTCTTCGCGTCCTTGCCTTCGTCGCCCTTCGCCTCGTCCTTCTTCTCTTCCGCCTCCTTCACCAGCGCGAAGTCCTCCTTGGACAGGCGGAAACGCTCATAGGCCGCGCGCTCGAAGAACAGCGCGTGCACGTCCCAGGTGAACGCGCTGCCGCCCTGCGAGAGGGAGCCGTCGCGATTCGTGCCCCAGACCATCGCCTTGCCGTCCAGGGACCACTTCGGCAGGATGTCGTCGTAGCCGCTGTAGGTGAGGTTGGTGACCGCACTCTTGCCGTCGGCCGCCACGAGGCCGATCTCCGGCGTCATCACGCGCTGCGGCAGGCCGTACTGCACCAGGAACCACTTCCCGTCGGGCGACCACTGGTACCACTGGTCACCGTCGGCGTAGGAATAATTGTGGTCTGCCGGCAGGACCAGGCGCGACTCCTTCGACGCCAGGTTGACGACCTTCAGCGCGACGCGGTTCTCCAGGTACGCGATCTCCTTGCCGTCGGGCGAGAACGCGGGCTGGAATTCCTCGGCATCGGTGGCCACGACCGACTCGGTCTTCAGCACGGTCGCAGCGTGGAAGTAGGGCTCGGCGTCCCGCGCGATGGACGTCGTGGTGATGTTCCAGCTCTGGTCCGGCTCGGCGGCGTAGACCAGGGTGCGCCCGTCGGGGCTCCAGCCGGGGCTGCGCTCCTGCCAGGGCGTGTCGGTGATGCGCTTGGTGACGCCGCCCTCGACGCTGCTGACGAAGATCTCGCCGCGGAAGACGTAGGCGAACTCCTTGCCCGAGGGCGCCAGCACCAGGTCGGACAGGTCCTCGTTCACCATCACCACGCGGTCGAGGATGGCGCGGCCGTCGACACCCACGCGCACAGCCAGCTTCACGGGCTGGGCGCCGGGCTTGAGCGTGTACAGCTCGCCGTCGAAGCTGAAGCAGAGCGTGCCGTCCTGTGCCCGCGTGAGGAAGCGCACCGGGTGCTTCGTGAACTTCGTCAGGGCCGTCGCGCGCGACGGGTCGGCCAGCGAGCCCTGGTAGACGTTGAACGAGCCGTCGCGCTCGCTCAGCCAGTAGTAGTCGTCGGCGCCGGCGCCGAAGACCGGGTTGCGGTCCTCGGCCGGGTGCGTCGTCAGCTGGCGGTAGGCGCCGGACTTCGTGTCGTACACCCAGATGTCGCGCGTCACAGAAGATGTGTGGTGCTTGCGCCAGGGACTCTCGACGCCCTTGTAGTCGTGGTAGAGCAGCTGCTCGCCCCGGACGTCGACGTTGTTCGCCGGAATCGGCAGCACGCGCGTGATGCGCCCGCCGGCCACCGGCACGCTGTACAGCTCACTCATGGCCCCGGTGGGGAACTGGGCGTTGCTGGCCGGGTCCTGCCGGGCGGCCGAGAACAGCACCGCCTTGTCGTCGGCCGTGAACGACGAAGGCATCTCGCCCGTGGAGTGGAAGGTCAGCCGGCGCGCCTCGCCGCCGGTCGACGGCAGGACGAAGACGTCGAAGTTGCCGTACCGGTCCGAGGCGAACGCCAGGCTGCTGCCGTCGCGGCTCCAGACCGGGGCATACTCGTAGGATTCGCTGATGGTCAGCGGGCTCGCAGTGCCGCCGCCCGCAGGGACCGACCACAGGTCGCCCTTGTACTCGAAGACGACGGTGGCGCCGTCGGGGGAGATGGCGGGGTAGCGCAGCCACAGGGGCGGCTCGGCGGGCGCGGCCAGGGCCGGCACGGCGACGGCCAGGGCCAGCGCCAGCACGAGGGCAAACGGCGACTTCATGGAACGGGCTCCTCGGGGAACGAGTGGCGACGGGGGTCGTGTCGCGTGATTCTACAGGAACGGCCGACAAACGCGAGCGGGTCGGCGCCAACTCACGAATACGCGAAACCGGCGCCGCGGGTTGCGGGGCGGCCGCCAGGAGGCAGGATGGAAACCGTTGCGGTGGCCGGGCGGATCCGCGGCGCCCTCTGGGGCCTGTTCGTCGGCGATGCCCTCGCCATGCCGGTCCACTGGTACTACGACACCGCCGCGCTGCGGCGGGATTACGGCGTGGTGCGTGATTTCGCGGCGCCGCACCGGGAACATCCCGGTGCGATCATGTCGCTGGCCAGCACCGGACGCGCCGGGCGGGGCACGCAGGAGGGCGAGGTTGTCGGTTCGGTTATCCTCAAGGGCCGCAAGCACCTGTGGTGCGAGCCGAACATCCACTACCACCACGGGCTGCGCGCCGGCGACAACACGCTCAACCTCCTCTGCGCCCGGATCCTGCTGCGGTCGCTGGCGGCCAACGGCCGGCACGACCCGGCGGGATTCCTGGACGACTACGTTGCGTTCATGACCGCGCCCGACGCCCACGGCGACACCTATGCCGAATCGTACCACCGGGATTTCTTCGCCAACTTCGCCCTCGGCCTGGCGCCCGCTCGCTGCGCGGGCGCCGAGGGCCACGACACGGCCTCGATCGGCGGCCTGGTCTCGCTGCCGCTGGTGATCCTGGCCGCACACGCCGACCCCGGCCGCGCCGAGTCCGAACTGCTCGCGCAGCTGCGGCTGACCCACCGCTCGCGGCAACTGGAGCGGTACGCCCTGGCGCTGGGGCGGCTGCTCCTGCAACTGGCCTCGACCGATGTCGTCGACGCGGATCGGATGCGTGCGCTCGCCTGCGAGACCGCCGCCGGGCTCGGCAAGCCGGTGGCGTCGTGGGTCGAGCGGGCCCTCGCCGGCGAGCTGTCCGACCTGGAGGTGATCGGCCGGCGGCTCAGCCCCGCCTGCTACATCGACCAGTCGTTCCCGGCCGTGCTCTACCTGGCGGCGCGCTACGCCGGCGACCTCGAGGGCGCACTGGTCGCCAACACCAACGTCGGCGGCGACAACTGCCACCGCGGCGCGGTGCTGGGCGCCATCCTGGGCGCGGCGCACGGCGTCGGCGCCATCCCCCCGCGCTGGCTGGCCGGCCTGGCGGAGAGGGCCGCCCTGGAGACGGAGATCGAGGCGTTCACGGCGCGCTTCGCCTGAAGTTGATGACGGCAAGCTCCCCGGAAGGCATGATCAGGTTCCACCCCGACCGGAGAGCCGAACATGAGCCAGAGACTGTCGCCCCCCGACCTCGCCGTGCTGCGCTCCGCCTTTCCCGCCCTGGCCGGCGACGTGGCGTTCCTGGAGAACGCCGGCGGCTCGCAGGTGCCCGCCTGCGTGGCCGACGCCATGCACCGCTATATGCGTGAGACCTACGTGCAGCTGGGCGCGGGTTACGAGCTGTCGCGGCGCTGCACGGCGACGGTCGACGCCGCGCACGACTTCGCGCGCACGTTCGTCAACGCGCGGCGGGGCCAGGCCATCATCGGCCCCTCGACGACGGTGCTGCTCAACCTGCTGGCCTCGTGCTACGCGCAGGTGCTGCGGCCGGGACAGGAGATCATCCTGGCCGAATCCGGCCACGAGGCGAACCTCGGCTGCTGGAAACGGCTCGAGCGTCAGGGCGTGGTCATCCGCTGGTGGCGCGTGGACACGGAAACGTACACCTGCCCGCTGGAGGGGCTGCGCGGGCTGCTGAGCGAGCGCACCGCGCTGGTGGCGCTGCCCCACGTCTCGAACCTGCTGGGCGGCATCGTCGACCTGCCGGCGGTGGTGCAGGCGGCACATGCCGTCGGCGCGCGCGTGGTGGCCGACGGCGTGGCTTATGCGCCGCACCGCGCCATCGACGTCGACGCCTGGGACGTGGACTGGTACGTGTACTCGACCTACAAGGTGTTCGGGCCGCACATGGCCGTGCTCTACGGGCGCGATGACGCGCTGGCCGAGCTGCCGGGCCCCAACCACGACTTCATCCCCCGCGACGACCTGCCCTACCAGTTCGAGCCGGGCGGGGCCAATCACGAGGGTTGCGCGGGGCTGCTGGCGCTGGGCGGGTACCTCAAGCTGCTGGCCGGCGCCGGGGCGGAGGCCGCCTGCGACCGCGCCGTGGTCGAGGCCGCGTTCGCCCGCGCCGCGGCCCTGGAACAGCCGCTGACGGCGCGACTGCTGGCGTACCTGGGCAGCAAACCGGGTGTGCGCGTGATCGGTTCGCCGGTCGCCGATGAAGCCCGCGTGGGCACGATCAGCTTCCGGCACGAGCGGCAATCGGCGCGCGGGATCACGGCCGCCGTCGACGCCAGCGGGGTCGCGATCCGCTGCGGGCACATGTACGCCTATCACCTGTGCCGGGCCCTGGGCATCCCGGCCGACGACGGCGTGGTGCGCGCGAGCTTCGTGCACTACAACACGCCGGCCGAGATCGAGCGGCTCATCGGCGTGCTCGAGTCGGTGCTTTAGGTCAGGCCTCGGGCGCTTCCGGCGAGCCCCGCAGCTTCACCGGCGCGTCGCCGCGGCGCGCGCGGATCTTCAGGTTCAGCATCTCGACGAACACCGAGAAGCCCATCGCGAAGTAGATGTAGCCCTTCGAGATGTGCTGGCCGAAGCCGTCGGCCACGAGCGACATGCCCACCAGCAGCAGGAACGAGAGCGCCAGCATCTTCACCGTGGGGTGATCCTCGACGAAGCGGCTGATGGCGCCGGCCGCGACCATCATCACCAGCACGGCGATGACCACGGCGGCTATCATCACCGGCAGGTGGTCGGCCCTCGAGGTTGTGGTGGATCTCGAACGTCGCCTTCGCCAGCAGGAACAGGCCGCCGGCGACCAGCACCAGGTCGCGCGCCGTGATGGCGTGGCTGCCCACCGTGAACAGCTCGGCGGTCAGGTGCGCGAGCCAGGCGAGCGAGGCCAGCAGCAGGATCCGGGTGGCCATGGCCGCGGCCAGCCCCAGCGTGCGGGCGCGGGCGCGCTGCGCCTCGGGCAGCCGGCCCGAGAGGATCGAGATGAAGATGATGTTGTCGATGCCCAGGACGATTTCCAGGCTGGTAAGGGTCAGCAGGGCGATCCAGGCCTGGGGGTCGGTGATCCACTCCATCGGTCGGTTCCTCGGGAAAGTGTGGGTGACGGCTCGTTGCCGGGGCGCGCGGCAGGGCGGCCGGCGGCGACATCCTAGCATCTCCCGGCAATGCTGCAAGGAATGGCCCTACCGCGCCAGCATGAATCCGATCCCCACGCGGCTGACCTTCCGGTCGTAGTCGAGCAGGCACTCGCCGTAGCCGTGTGAGACGGTGAAGACCATCCAGGCGTTCTGCTCGTTGGGCAGCCGGTGGCTCAGGTTCAGGCTGGCGTAGCCCCGGCCCGTGGCGGGGTTGCCGCGCACCATCAGGTGGACCTGGTGGGACGACGGCCAGCGGTAATATGCGTGCAGGTCGACATAACCCAGAAAATCGACGATGGCGGGGTTGTCGTCGCCCCGGTTCGACTCCGGGGTTTCCTTGGCGGGCTCCGGAATGCGCCAGCGCAGCTTGGCGCGCAGCAGGAGCCGATCGCGCTGGTAGTGCGGCGCCACATAGACCTGATTCCACGAGCGGGAGAGCGCGTCCCGTTGGCCGTTCGACTCGTGCTCGATACCGGCGTCCGCGCCGAC
>JADJCK010000016.1 GCA_016703265.1 bacterium | reverse complement strand
GGACCTCACCGACACCCAGTTGAGAAAACAGAAGCGTGGTAGTTTTCGAGCCGCAGTCTGGTCAGTCGGTCTTTGTTACACTGGCAAAGACCGGCAGCTTCAGCTTCTCTTCAACTCGCGCGGAATGTAGACCCGGTGGTCGACGGATTCCGCGATGAAGGCCCCCGACAATGCCCAGCGCCAGCGCCAGCACGACCATCATGATCATGTAGATGGCCGTCTTGCCGCCGCCGAGGCCATGACCAGTTCCGGCTCCGTCAGGACAGATGATGTTGCTGACGCGGTCGTCAGCCATCTCGTTCATGCGGACTTCGCCCCACTTGCCCTGCAGGTCGCCCATCAGGTCGCGCAGCGACTTGATCTCGCTGTCCAGCATCGACACCTGCTGGTACACGTCCGGCAGCCGCTTGTTGTTGCTCTTGATCTCGTTAAGCTGCGCCTGGATCGTCTGCTCGCGCTGCATCGTGGACTGGAGCGCCAGCCGAATGCTCTCGGTGTAGGCCACTTCCTCGGCCCGCAGGCGCTCCAGCGACCTGTCCAGCAACGCCTTCTGGCGCCGGGCCGGCACGCTGTCGTCCGTGTAGACCGACAGGATGGAGTTCAGGGCGTCTTCCTGCTTGCCCACCAGATCGCGCCAGCCGACCAGGGTCGAAGCCCGGCTCTCGTCCTGCCCTGCCGGGAACTCGCGCGGGTCCCGCTCCAGGAAGCCCTTCAGGTGATTGTACTCGGACTCGAGTTGCGCCCGGTCCACCTGGACCTTCCGCAACTGGTTCTCCAGTTCGGCGGCGTCACCGGTCGAATAGCGCAGCTCGTCCTCGAGCGACGAGAAGCCCGCCTGGCCCAGAATCGCCCCGCGGACAGCCAGGAGCGAGTCGATATCGGCCCGGACCACATTAAGCTGTTCCTCGTAGTAGGCCACCGCGCCCACCTTGCGGCGGCCGAAATTCTCGTAGCGGATGAAGGCCGTGCGCAGGGCGCCGGCGGCCATCAGAGCAATGCGGGGGTTCGGGTCGGTGTGGCGGAACTCGAGGATGTTCGATTCACCGACGATGTTCACATCGAGCCCGCCCAGCAGCAGGTCGCGCAGGTCGGTCACGCTCTGGATCTCGACCAGGTTGGGATCCATGGCCCGGATGGCGGGCAGCGAATCGACGAGCGCCTCCGCCGCGTCCTCGGCCACGGACACGCTCATGGCAATATTGGTCAGCGTACTGAGCTCCCGGTCGTAATCGATGTTGCGGCCCGTGATGTTCCACTGCGGGCGGTCGACATTGAGGAATTCCACCACCACACGCGTGGCGGCCGTGCTCGTTTTGGTGCGACCCGTCAAGCTCACGCCGCCCAGGATGATGATGGGCAGGGCGATGGCGAGCATGACCCAGCGGCGCCGGAACAGGACGAAGACGACGTCACGCGGACTCACCGCGACTTGATGCGTCGTGCCCGGAAGATTCAGACCGGGTTCCTGACCAAGCATGGCCCTAGTACCTTCCCAGCGCGCCGTCGCTGATGAACTTGAGGTCGTAGGCAACCCGCGTCGCGTAGCCGATGCTGCCAGGATCGTCTTGGCGAAATAGGCCAGGTCGCCCGCCCGGGACCGCGGCACATAGACCATGTCGTACGACTCGGTTGGAGCGCTGCAATGCCGCCGAACTGCGCCGAACCGAACGTATCGAGGTCCACTTCCTGGATCTGGTAGCCCTCGGGAGTCACCCGCACGATGAGCGTGCCGTCGCGTGCCGCATCGTCCGTGAAGCCCGCCGCCATCGTGACGGCGCCGATCACGTCGGTCCCGCCGGAGGGCAGCCGGTACAGCCCGGGGTTGCGCACTTGCCCCAGCACGTAGACCCGCCGCCCCTGCGTCTCCTGCATGATGATCGACAGGTCGGGGTCGCGGTATTCCTGGGAATACGCCAGCGTCACCAGCGAATCGGCTTCGCTCACGGTCCTGCCGGCCAGGACGATCCGGTCCACGCCGATCAGGTTGACGGCGCCGTCCGCCAGGACGATGACCCGTCCTGGTTCAGTTCCTTCTGGTAGGCAAAGCGCACCTGCAGCAGGTCGCCTTCCTGGATGCGGTAGGCGTTGTGGACACGGTTCTCCATCTCCACGCGCTGTTCCGGCGTGAAGCCGATGAATTCGTTCCGCATCACGAAGGACGGCCCGCCGCCGCAGCCGGACATGGCGACGGCGGCGAGGGCGAGCACCAGGAAAGTCGAAGCTTGCAGCGGTTTCGTCATGACCCCCGTGCCTTACAGTCTGTCGTAGATCAGCTTGGGCAGATCGTACGACCGCTTGTTGATGACGGCGCCCAAAATGTTCACGCCCTTGGCCCGCAGCGCCTCCATGCCGTGGCTGATGATCTCGCGCTTCAGGAAGCGCTGCTCGATCACCAGCGTCAACCCGTCGGTAGCCGCCGCCATCAGGGCCGTGTCGGTGGTGCTCAGCACGGGCGGCAGGTCCACCAGGACGAAGTCGAAGCGGTCGCTCAGGGCGTGCAGCAGGTCGTGGCACTTCTGGTCGGCGAACAGGCCGCGCACCGTGGTCAGGTTCAGGCCGCCGGGGATAAGCGTCGGGTTGCCGGCCGGGCGCAGGTCTGTCAGGCGTTCCGGATTCTGCAGCAGCGTGGCCAGGGTCGGCCCGTCGGCGTGCATCAACTGCTTCTGCGGCGTCTGGAAGTTGGCGTCGAGCCAGCACACCTTCTGATGGTAGACCGTGGCCAGCATCAGCGCGGTGTTGTAGGAGACGAAGCTGGCGCCCTCGCCGGAGGCCGTCGAGGCAAAGGCCAGGACAGCGCCGCGCGCGCCGCGCTTCAGGTTGAGCAGGCGGTTGGCCAACTGGCTGAACTCGGCCTGCTGGGCCGCATCCGGCATGTTGTACAGCGCCACGGTCCCAACCCGCCCCAACTCGATCGTCAGGTCCGGATCGTCCCCCACGCGCTTGCGGTACGCTTCGTAGATCTTCGACATGCCACCTGCTCCGGCTAGTTGCCGCGGTCCAGGAACCCGCGAAATACACGGACCCCTCCGGCTGCGCCGATCGTGAACAAACGGACCCACGGGTCCCCGCTCACGTGTGTGATATCGCGCGCAACCTCTGCTACTTTAACAATTTTGCCGGAATAGACCCCCGCTAAGGACACTGGCAGGCGAGCACCATGAAGGTAGGCAATTTCCGCCGCCTGTCAATCTGACGGGCGCGGCTCCCCCCTCGGCGCGCAGTTGTCATCCGGTGTGGTCACCACCCGGCCGCGCCGTCCCCTGGAAGCGGCGCGGGAACCGCCTGAAGGACGATTCCCGCGCTTCCCATGCAAGATTCTAGCTAATCAGGGCCTATTTAGCCACCTTTTTCACTTCCTGAATCACGAAATCCACCTGCTCATCCGTCAAATCCGCGTGCATGGGCAGGCTGACGATCTTGTCGGCGATCCCGCACGACACCGGGAACTGCTCGGCCCCGTAGCCCAGGTGGGCATAGGCCGGGGTCACCGGCAGCGCCACCGGGTAGTGGATGCCGCAGCCGATGCCCTGCTCGCCCAGGTGCTTCATCACGTCGTCGCGGTTGTTCACCTGGATCACGTAGAGGTGGAACACGTGGCGCACGCCGGCGGCCGTCTGCGGCACCACGCACACGTCCTTCAGGCCGGCGTTGTAGCGCGCCGCCACGGCGATGCGCCGGTCGGACCACTTCTCCAGGTGCTTCAGCTTGACCGACAGCACCGCGCCCTGCATGCCGTCGAGGCGGCTGTTGATGCCCTCGAAGTCGTGCCGGTACTTCACGCTGCTGCCGTGGTCGCCCAGCTTGCGGACGGCCGCGGCCAGCTCGTCGTTGTTCGTCGCCACCGCGCCGGCGTCGCCGTAGGCGCCCAGGTTCTTGCCGGGGTAGAAGCTGAAGCACGCCACGTCACCGAACGTGCCGGCCTTCTTGCCCTTGTAGGTGGCCGCGTGCGACTGCGCGCAGTCCTCGATCAACAGCAGCCCGTGATCCTTGGCGATCTTCACGATCGGGTCCATGTCGGCCGGCTGGCCGTACAGGTGCACCGCGACGATCGCGCGCGTGCGCGGCGTGATGGCCGCCTCGATCTTCGTCGGGTCGAGGTTGTAATAGACCGGGTCGCAGTCGACGAACACCGGGGTGGCGCCGGCCCAGCCGATTCCTTCGGCGGTGGCGATGAACGTGTTCGCCGGGCAGATGACCTCGTCGCCGGGCCCGATGCCCAGGCAATGCACGGCCATGCACAGCGCATCGGTGCCGTTGCCGACGCCGACCACGTTCTTGAGGTCCAGGTAGGTCGCGAAGTCCTTCTCGAACGACCGGGAGTTGACGAAGGCGCAGCTTTCAAGAATTCCCGCGATCGCCGCATCCATCTCCGGCTTGATCGACAGGTACTGGGCCCTCAGATCGACGAAGTTGACTTTCATGTCCCGGCTCCTTGTGCAGGCTGAAACGACCGCGCGACCGGACGAGCCGACCCACGCGGCTGGGCGTCCGTCCAAACTAGTTTCGCCGGGTGTCATCGTCAAAAACCGTGTGCGGGTTAACCTCTTTTCAACACAGGGGATCCGGAATCGTCCCCATCGTGTTTCCGGGGGCGCTTGGCCGTCGCCGCCGGGCCCCTCCCGTGCTACAATGGCGAACGGACCGTCACCCCCGATCGGAAAGTCGCAGCCTGCCAACATGATCCGGACCCTGCACCTGTCCGTGCGCCGTGCGTGGGCGCCTTTCGCGGCCGCCGCGCTCCTGATCGCCCTGGCTTCACAGGCCACCTTGGCCGCCGGCGCCCCCCAGATCCTCTACCTGGGCGGCGGCGACAAGCCCGCCGGCCCGGCCGCCCCCCGCGCCCTGACACTCTTCGACTGCGCCGGCCTGGACACGCTCACGCTGGCCCCCGCGCTGTGGGACACCGCCATCACCGGCGACACCACCGGCGCGCCCGCGCTGCTCGCCGGCTACGGCTGCCGCACCTGGCCCGAGCAGGGCCCCGAGCACATCTACCGCCTCGAGGTGACCGCCGACCTGCAGCTGTGGGCCGGCCTGTCGGGCCTGGGCACGCAGGATCTCGACCTGTTCCTGCTCGACGGCTGCGACACCGACCAGTGCCTGGCCGGCGCCAACACCGAGCTGCAGGCCGTGCTGCCGGCCGGCACCTACTGGCTGGTGGTCGACGGCTACGGCACCAGCACGCCCGCGGCCGGGCCCTACACGCTCTCGCTGCAGACGCGCTGGCCCGGCGTGCCGCCGCAGATCTGCGAAGTGGGCGGCGCCACCAACGTGACCTGCGCCGGCGCGCTCATCACCCTGCCCGGCGACCTGGCGGCCGCCCCCAACCTGCTGCAGGCCTACGCCTGCAGCCCGTCGCTCCTCGTGGGCGGCGAGTCGTGGTACGCCATCGAACTGCCGGCCACCCACCAGGTGACCGTGCAGGCCACCCCCGACGCCGCAGCCCCCGCACTCGACGTGGCCCTGTGGCTGTTCAACGGCTGCGGCGCCGCCGCCACCTGCCTCGACTACGCCGACGAGAAGGCCGGCGGCCAGGTTGAAGCCCTCACGTTCGACAACACGGGCGAGACGCCGGTCACGATCTACCTGGCCGTCGACGCGCACCGCGTGCCGGGCGAGAACGAGAGCGGTGTGTTCCTGCTGGAACTGCTGTGCCAGAGCAATGTGGCGACGGAGAAGTCGTCGTTGGGGTCGGTGCGGGCGTTGTTCAGGTAGGACGCTCGACAGGTGAGGCCGTTCAGCTTGTCGCCCGACTTGCGCCGGCGCAAGTTCCAGCGGCGCTCCCTTTCGCATATATCAAAAAATCATAAATATTACCCATCCCTGTGTGATTTCTGCTATAGTGGATGACTCCTACCGGATATGGCCTGCGCACCATGTGTCGGCCGCACCACGAGTTCAATTTGACCCGCGCACACCATTTGACCGGAGGCCGGCATGTCGAAACCTGGAGTGTCTCGTACCGTCGTGACGGCGTGGCTGGGGCTCGCCCTGTTGGTTCCCGCGCTCTCGCACGCCGCCTGGCCCGGCAACCCCACCGTCAACGTCCCGGTGTGCACCCACGCCGACTACCAGTTCAGCCCCGTGGCCGCGCCCGACGGGACCGGCGGCGTCTTCGTCGCCTGGCGCGATCCCCGGGCAGGCTGGTATGCCCCCTATGTGCAGCGGATCCAGGCCGATGGCACGCCGGCCTGGACGACAGACGGCATCAATGTCGGCAGCACGTCCGGCATGTCCTATGGCGAGCCCTTTCTGACCGCCGACGGACTCGGGGGCGTCATCGTCGCCTGGTACGATGATCGCGATTTCGGCTCCATCTATGCCCAGCGCCTCGCGGCAGACGGTACGCCGCAGTGGCCGGCCGCAGGGTGTGCGCGTGGACGCTGCCGTTGGCAACCTGATGGAGTGCGCCCTTGCTGCCGACGGCTACGGCGGCGCCATCGTTTTTTGGCGCATCAGCGGCGGCAGTGGGCAGATCATGGTGGCCCAGCACCTCGCGGCCTGGGGCGCATCCCTGTGGGCCGCAGGCGGTGTGGTGGTTGGCGATGGTGCGGCCCTGTCGGTGCCCGTGGCGGTACCTGACGGCCTCGGCGGCGGCATCGTCGCCTTCTCGGCAACCGTCTGGTCCGTGCCGACACTCTCGTACGTTTATGATGTCCACACGGCACAACTGGGCTATTGGGGAGACGTCGGCTGGCAGATGAACGTGACCACCGCGGGTGGCGACCAGGTCAGCCCCGCCGTTGCGTCCGACGGCGCAAACGGCGCGATCATCGCCTGGGCCGACACGCGGCTCGGCGGCGAGGACATCTTCGCCCAGCGCGTCCAGCCCGGCGGGGTGTTGCCCTGGGGCGCCGCAGGCGTGCCCGTGTGTACCGCCAGCTACAGCCAGTCCGCGGCGGCGATCACATCCGACGGATCCGGCGGTGCCGTCGTCGCCTGGCAGGATGCCCGCAGCCCCGACTACGACATCTACACCCAGCACTTGTCGAGCGCCGGCGCGCAACTGTGGCCCGCAACCGGCGTGGCCGTGTGCACGCAGCCCGGATTCCAGTCGGCGCCCGCCCTGGTTCCCGGCCGGGACGGCGGAGCCCTTGCCGCCTGGGTCGACTTTCGCGAGGGCAGCCACGCGGACATCTATGCACGCATCATCGCGGCCGACGGCACGCCGCTGGGCACGGCCGCCGGTACCCCGGTCAGCACGGCCGCGGGCAACCAGGATCAGCTGCGCCTGGTGACCAACGGCAACGGCGGCGCCATCGGCGTCTGGCGCGACCTGCGCAATCCCTCCTACGACGTCTTCGCCCAACGCATCACCGTGTACGGCGCGCTCGGTTCCGAGCCCATGGTCGCCCACGTCCGCGACGTTCCCAACGACCAGGGCGGCCGCCTGAAGCTGTCGTGGTACGCGAGCGACCTCGACGCCTCGCCTTCCTATGGCATCGGCTCATACTGGATCTGGCGCTCGGTGCCGCCGAACTACGCCGCCGCGGCGCTCGAGCGCGGCGCGCCGTTGCTCGATGCGGAAGCGAAGTCGGCACCCGTCGCGGGCCTGACGCTGACCTCCACGGTCGAGGGCGACAAGACCATCTTCTGGGAATACGTCGGCAGCCAGTTCGCCGCCGGCGACGAGGGCTACAGCTACGTGGTCCCCACCACCTCCGACTCGCTGCCGAGCTCGAACCCGCTCACGCTGGTGCGCGTGCAGGCCCGCGCGGCCGTGGGCAACGGATTCTGGAACTCGCCCACGGGCTCGGGCTACTCGGTCGACAACCTGGTCCCGCCCCAGCCGGCCGCCTTCACCGGCAACACGGCCGGCGGCGGCACGGCCCTGCACTGGCTGCCGGTGGCCGTGCCCGACCTGGCCGGCTACCGCCTCTACCGCGGCGCCACGGCCGCGTTCGTGCCCGGCCCGGGCAACCTCGTGGCCGCGCAGGCGGACACCGGCTACGTCGATGCCACCGCCGGCGCGCACTACTACAAGCTCTGCGCCGAGGACATCCACGGGAACCAGGGCCCGTTCGCGGTGCTGGCGCCGCAGTACACGAGCGGCGTTGACGGCCGGCTGCCGGGCGTCGCGGTGCTGTCGCAGAATGCGCCGAACCCGTTCAATCCGCGCACCACGATCCGCTTCACGTTGCCGGGCGACGGCGTTGCGCGGTTGGCGATCTACGACCTGGCCGGGCGGCTGGTCCGGACGCTGGTGGCCGGGTCGCTGGCCGCGGGTGAGCACGAGGCCGTGTGGGACGGTTGCGATGATGCCGGGCGCGCGCAGGCTTCGGGCAGCTACCTGGCGCGGCTGGAAGCGGGCGGCGGCGTACGCACGGTGCGGATGGCGTTGGTGAGGTAGGGCGGGGCCGGGGCTCAGTCGGCGAATACCGATTGCAGGCGTTGTCCGCGCTGCTCGATGACGCGGACAATGCGCTCCAGCGTTGCGCTGCCTGCATGCTCGCGGCCGATTTCCCGCGCCAGGTCGGCCGCGCGCGCCTCGACCCGCTCGCACAGTTCGAGCCCCGTGGCGCACAGGAAGTTCGAATTGACGTCGATGTCGGCCGCCAGGCGCTCCCAATGGCGCCGACTGGTGTGACGCCAGCGGTATTCGCCGCCGATCTTCTGCGCATGCTTGTCCGAGAGCTGGCCGTAGACCGCCGTGCACACCAGGTCGTAGAACGGCGCCAGGCGGGGCCGCGACTCTTCGTCGACATCGTACAGCAGGGACAGGTTCTTCGCGTGGGCGTCGGCATTGCCGATGATCATGTTGAACAGGACCCAGCCCAGCAGGTCACGCTTGTCGGGCAGCGGTGAGTGGCTGCCGCGTGCAATGACGCCGAAAAGCTGCGACAGCGAAGGACCGCCTTCATTCTCGTACTTCGACTCCGACGGCAGGCCCAGCGCCTGGCAGAAATCCTCCTGGTGGATGCGCTGCACGACGCCGGCGGCCGTCACGCGACGGTCGTAGCGACTTGCCACCAGGATCGGCGTCTTCGTGGCCGCCATCCTCGCCGGGGGCACATCCAACCCCACTTCGCGGGCGAGCGTCAGGCAGAACAGTTCGTTCTGGACCAGGTCGGGGAATTCGCTGCCGGCGATCTTCAGCAGGTGCGTGCTCGCAGAGGCACCGGTCGGCAGCGACAGGACATCTCCAGCCAGATGCACCGGCAGCTTGTCCTGCGCCCCGGCCAGCGACAACCGCAGTTCCCGGTCCCCGAAGACCAGGGCCAACAGGGACGGCCTGGGAGTCGAGGCGATCTTCGCTTCGAGTTCGGCACAGGCCAGCGGCGTCAGCCCCGCTTCCTCGTCGGCCGGCGCCGCCTCGGGCAGCAGCCGCAGGGCGCCGGCGCAATCGCCCCCCACACCGCCGAGCAGGGCGAATTCATTCCTCTCCGACACGCCCAGCTTCCGCGCCACATGGGCGCGCACGTCGCCCTCGGGCAGCAGATTGGCGAACCACGCGCCGGGCACGGCGCCCACAAACGGTTCTTCCCCGAGCGGCAATGACAGCGAGATGGCGCGGGCCTGCGGCGACGACAGCCAGGCTGACGCATAGCGGAAGGTCATGTCTCGCCCGGGGCCGGTTTCGAGATGGCCCACCAGGGCGCCGTCCCAGGTGACGTTCAACGCTTCCATGTCTGCTCCGCCGTCGAGTGGGTCACGATCTGCAGGCGGAGGCCCAGGGCCGCGACCACCTTCAGGAGCTTATCAAGGCGCACCGTCGGCTTTCCGTTTTCCAGCTCCGAAAGAAAGCGGATGCCCACATTGGTCAGCCCGGCCGTTTCGGCAAGGGTCAGGCCATCACGCTTGCGCCGCGCACGGATGGCGAGTCCGAGAGCAGAGGCATCGGTGATGTCCACCGGGCGGGATGTCTGGTGCATGGGGCGCTCCTCCGATGTTTCCCGTTCGGGAACATTATCAGCTGAATCGGCCCCGACTTCAAGGAATTTTCCCGTTCGGATAAATTTATGGTCCCAGCGCGCCAGCAGGCTGGGAGCCGCGGAATTTCCATCATTGGTGCCGCAACGACTTGCGCCGGCGCAAGTTTCCCCGCAGGCAGCAAGTTTCGCGGCGGGCGCCCCACTTCCATCTACCTTCGCGATCTTTTCGCCGGTTGACCTGCGCCCTCTGCGCCCCTAGTCTTGCGCGGACTCATGAATGCCCGGCATCAGGCACCTGAAGGAACCGCCCCACCCCGGAAGGACCCGGCATGGCCGCCCCCGCCGCAAATCCGCCGCCTCGGCCGACGCGCAAGAGATGGCCGGCAAGCAGCGCGAGATCTCCATCAGCGAGTTCTTCACCAAGAACCGCCACCTGCTGGGCTTCGACTCGCCCGCGCGGGCGCTGCTGACCGCCATCAAGGAGGCGGTCGACAACAGCCTCGACGCCTGCGAAGAGGGCGGCATCGTGCCGGTGCTGTATGTGGAGATCCGGCCCGACCGGCCGGTGAACCTGGGGCTCGAGCTGGCCAGCCTCGACGAGAACGTCAAGGGCGGGAAGAACGACCAGGCGTCGGGCAACGGCACCAGCCGTGACGAGCGCTACCGCATCATCGTCGAGGACAACGGGCCGGGCATCGTGCGCGCGCAGATCCCGCGCATCTTCGGCAAGCTGCTCTACGGGTCCAAGTTCCACAGCCTGAAGCAGAGCCGCGGGCAGCAGGGCATCGGCATCTCGGCCGCGGGCATGTACGGGCAGCTGACGACCGGCGAGCCCGTCACCATCTACAGCTGCACCGGCAAGGGCGCGCCTGCGCACCGCATCAAGCTGATGATGGACATGAAGAAGAACGAGCCGCGCATCCTCTCCGACGAGGAGACGATCTGGGAGAAGGACCACGGCACGCGCATCGAGATCATGCTGACCGGCAGCTACAAGCGCGGGCAGCACTCGGTCGACAACTACCTCGAGCAGACGGCCATCGCCAACCCGCACCTGCACCTGACGTACAAGGATCCGCGGGGCGAGGTCATCATCTACGGCAACTCCACCAGCGAGCTGCCGCCGGCCGCCATCGAGATCAAGCCGCACCCGTACGGCGTGGAGCTGGGCATCCTCGGGCGCATGCTGCAGGACTCGCACAGCAAGACCATGGACGCGTTCCTGCGCGACGAATTCTGCCGCGTGGGGCCCAAGACCGCCGAGCAGATCCTGGAGACCGCCGGCCTGCCCGAACGCAAGGCCCCGGGCAAGCTGCAGCAGGAAGATATCCAGAAGCTGATCGACGCCATCGCCAGCACGAAGATCGCCTCGCCGCCCACCGACTGCCTCTCGCCCATCGGCGAGGACCTGGTCATGGCCGGCCTCAAGAGCGGCGTGGCGGCCGACTTCTACACCTCGGTGACGCGGCCCGCCTCGGTGTACCGCGGCAACCCGTTCCAGATCGAGGTGGGCCTGGCCTACGGCGGCCAGTTGCCGGGCGACGAACTGGCCAAGGTGCTGCGCTTCGCGAACCGCGTGCCGCTGCTCTACCAGGCCTCGGCCTGCGCCGTGCACAAGGCGGTGCTCACCAGCAACTGGCGCGGCTACGGCCTGCAGCAGAGCAAGGGCGCGCTGCCCACCGGGCCGCTGGTGATCCTCGTGCACATGGCCTCGGTGTGGGTGCCGTTCACTTCCGAGAGCAAGGAAGCCGTGGCGCACTACCCGGAGATCATCAAGGAGATCCGCCTCGCGCTGCAGGAGGCGGGCCGCCAGCTGGGCTCGCACATCCGCCGGCGCGCCCGCGAGAAGGACGCGCTGAAGAAGCAGAACTACATCCAGAAGTACATCCCGCACATCGGCGACGCGCTGCAGTCGATCCTGCTGATCTCCGACGCCGAGCGCGCGGAAGTCGTCGCCACCCTGACCGACACCCTCGAGCGCAGCCGCAAGCTCTAGGAAGGACGCCGACGTGGCCGATCGCAAGAAGCCCACAAACAAGAAGACGACGACGAAAAAGCCTGCCGGCTCCGGCGCCGCCTCCGACGACCCGGCTTCGCAGGGCGAACTGGGCTTCGGCCGGCCGCTCGGGCGCCGCATCGTGCGCGCCGAGGACGAGGACGCCAGGTTCGCGGCCGCGGGCGACGACGACTTGGTGGACGACTTGGTGGACGCCCCCGACGACGACGACGGTCACGACGACCTGGCCCTCTCCCGCGCCGGCGGCCCGCCGCGCCGCAAGCGGAAGCCCGAGGCCGGCGCGGCCGAGAAGAAGCTGTCGTTCACGCCCGTATCAAGGCGCATCCGCAGCGAGTCGGCCGTCATCAAGGACAAGATCCTGCTCGGCCAGAAGCCGATGATGAAGTTCCCGCTGCGTTCGCTGGCCAACGTCGACTACAACGCCAAGACCGGCTTCTTCAAGCTCAAGGGCAAGCAGAAGGAACGCACGCTGACCGTCAACACGGTCAAGACCTTCGCCCAGACGCTGAAGATGATGGCGCTGTCCAAGGAACTCATCGAGACCGACGACATCGCCACCAAGCGAGAAGCGTACTACGTCAGCAAGAACTGGGCAGAGGCGCGCTTCAAGGAACAGCCCGAGTCCGACACGGTGATGGAAGACGTCGAGGCCTTCTTCGCGGTCAACCGCGAACAGCTCGGCTTCGTCCCCGAGGAAAAGGGCGGCGACGTGGCCGGCCAGCTCGTGGTCATCGACCACGACCGCGACACCGGCGAGGAACTGCGCATCGACTGCACGCGCTTCGGCAGCGGCGCCTACTCCATCCCCATCTCGGTCGAACACCTGAAGTTCGAGACCGACGCCACGTTCATCCTCTGCATCGAGACCGCCGGCATGTTCCAGCGCCTGGTCAAGCACAACTACTGGAAGAACGCGCGCTGCATCCTGATCTCGATGGGCGGCGTGCCCACCCGCGCCTGCCGCCGCTTCGTGCGCCGCCTGGCCGACAGCTACGGCCTGCCGGTCTACGTCTTCGTCGACGGCGACCCCTACGGCTTCACCAACATCTACCGCACGCTGAAAGTGGGCTCCGGCAACGCCGCCCACCTGAACGAGTACTTCTGCGTGCCGCAGGCGCACCTGCTGGGCATCACCCCGCAGGACATCATCGATTACCAGCTGCCCACGCACCCGCTGAAGGACGTCGACATCAAGCGCGCGAAAGACGCCCTGAAGAACGATCCCTTCATTTTGCACTACAAGGAATGGTCACAGGCCTTCGAACAGATCATCCGCATGGGCGTCCGCGCCGAGCAGCAGGCTTTGGCCAAGCACGGGCTCAACTACGTGATCGACGAGTATTTGCCGCAGAAGCTGGCGCATGTGGAGAGGTTCCTGCCGTAGGGCCGCTGGCGAGGGGCGCCGCTGCTGTGTGTGCGGTGACGCCTCGCGGTAACTTCGCCGGCCGTGCCGACTGCCTCGGGTGACGATAAGCGGTTATTCGTGGCGAGATCTCTGTTGTCGATGTTCTTTTTTTGCTGATGGTTGACGTATCAACCGATTGTGGCACGCCAATGGCCCGTTTCGGGCTCCACAATTGGATGACAGGTCAACCAACCGCCGAGAGAGTATCGTGCGCACCCAGGCCTTACCGGTCCCGCCCCGCCAGGCCCCTCGGCGACCTTCTGGTGAAGCTTGCCCGCAAGTTTGCCACCCAGGAATCCCGCGAACTCGACGACCTGGCCATCGGCCCGACGCAGCACCAGCTCCTGGAACTGGTGGTTGCGGCGCCCGGCATCTGCCCGGCGGCCGTGGCCGAGCGGCTTGCCATCGACAAGGCGGCGGCCTCGCGCGCGGTGAATCGGCTGGTGCGCAACGGATTCGTCGAGCGCCGGCGCGGCACCCGCGACAGGCGATTCTCGGAATTGTTTCCGACCCGGTCGGGCGCGATTGCGGCGCGGGTGTTCAGCCCGGACTTCGCGTCACCGGAGATGCGGCTCGTCGCCGGTTTCAGCGCCGACGAGCTCCAGCAGCTGCGCGCGTTTCTCAAACGCCTCGACGCCAACCTCGATGTGACGGCGAAGGCGTTCATTCGTTATGTCACGCGGGGACCGCGTCGGCCCGGGGACTCGCTGAAGGACGACTAGCGGCGGTGGGGTGCGGGCGCGCCGAGTTGCGAATTGAGGGGCGGGTCAACCGTGTTACCAAGTGAAGGAAGGGCCAACCGTGTTACGAAGTGAGGGATGGGCGAAACGTGTAACGAAGTGAGGGGCGGGCTCTCTCTTCACACCTTCGCGTCGCCGGTTGGTTGACGTATCAACCAAATGGCGGCCGGCCAGGGGCCGATTGGCGCCACCGGATTCGTTGATAGGTCAACCAACCGGTGGCGCCGAAGTGTGAAGAGAGAGCGCCCGCCCCTCGCAAGAGCAGGAGCGTTAGCGCCAGAGCGACTTCACATCGCCCCAGGTCGCCTTCTCCTGGGAGACCGGGTTCTCGCAGCATGTCACGTCGGCGTGCATGATGTTGTTGCCCCACCAGCCGAAATCGCCGACCAGGTCGGACCAGCCGAAGCCGCTGTTGTACCAGCTGATGCCGGTCTGCGGATCGTTGTCCTCCAGCGCCGACGGCCACCAGGCGAAGCCGTTGGGCAGGTGGAAGGTGATGAAGTAGGGCTCGGTGGTCGCCGCGCACGGGCAGGCGTCGGCCATGTCGACATAGATGTCGTAGAGGCCGGCCGCGCTGGCCGAGATCGACCAGGTGGGCGAGGTGCAGTACTCGGGGCCGGGCACGTAGGCGCTGCGCGACGGGTCCCACACCGCCTCGGCCAGGCCGGCGTAGGCGTCGAAGGTGACGGGGGCGTCCTCGGGGCCGAACTGCATCATCATGTAGACGCGGTCGAGCTTGAAGCCGGCGCCGCAGGTGCAGCCCTCGGCGGGCGGGTTGATCAGGTAGGCGTAGGTCTCGCCGCCCATGATCCAGTTGCCGTAGGTCCAGTAGGGGTCGTCGGGGTTGCCGACCTCGCAGGTCGCGCCCGGCGGGGGCGACATGGGCAGCAGCGACAGGGTCGGGTTCTCGAGCTTGATCTGCTCGCGCGGCTGTTCGGCGCCCAGGCTCGCGGCGGCCAGCAGGCACAGGGCCATGATCATCATGAGCGAACGCATCATCGGTGTTCCTCCGGTGCAGGGTGTTGGATTGGCCGGGAGATTCTAGACGAGGCGCGTCCGTAATGCAATCGAAAGATCAAATTGTCACGTGTCCGTGATGCGGAGCTGTATTTTTCGCCGCTGGAACCGGCCACGGCGCGCGTTGCGTGACCGCACGCCCGACCCCGGAAGAGGACTGCGACCCGACCATGCTGCCGATCATCGTCCTGAGCAATGATGCCGAGACCCGCCGCGACCTGGCTGCGGCGCTGGCGCTGGCCGGCTTCGGGGCCGTCGCCGCCGAGAAGCGGCCGGCCACCTGCGCGACGCTGCCCGATCGCGTGCGCCACGGCGGGGCGCTGGTCGTGCTCGACCTCGGTCCGGAGCCCGGCACGGCGCTCGACTGGTGCCGGGCGGCCCGACGTGAACTGCCCGGCCTGCTCCTCTGCGCCGTGGCGCGCGGACCGGAAGCTGCGCTCGAGGTGACGGCGCTGGAGCAGGGCGCCGACGCGGTGGTCTCGTGGCCGCCGGATCCGCGCCGACTGTCCGCGCAGCTGCGCGCCATGCAGCGACCGTTGCGCGCGGCGATGCCCGCGGGCGACCTTGCGCTCGATGCGGCGCATCGTCACGCCGTGGTCGACGGCCGCCACCTGGCGCTGACCGACGGCGAGTTCGAGCTTCTGGCTGTCCTGCACCGCCGCCGCGGAAGCGTGGTGACCCGCGACGAACTCTCGCTCGAACTCCACGGCCGCACCTGCGCTGCCGGCGACCGCTCGCTGGACCTGCGCGTGACACGCCTGCGCCGCAAGCTGGGTGACGATTCGCGCGCGCCGCGCTGGATCCGCGCCGTGCGCGGCGAGGGCTACCTCTTGCTGCCGCCTTCCGCCTGATACCGACCCGTTACCGGCCGCGGAACACCGATTGCTGCCGCTGGGCGCCGCGACGCGCCAGCCGTCCGCGCGCGGCGCGATCGCCGCATCGGCGGGATCACCATTCCACTGACGGCCTGGAAGGGGTGACCATGATCTCTTCGATCAGCGGGAACAGTTCGATGCTGTCCCTGTCTTCCACGTCCACGCGGCCGGCGCCGCCCGACCCCAAGGAGATGTTCAACAGCATCGACACCGACGGAGACGGCAAGGTGACGCTCGCCGAGATGCAGGCGATGTCCGAATCGATGCCTTCGCGCGGCGACGGCGACCAGCCCGCCGCCGAGGACATGTTCGCAGAGCTCGATGGCGACAGCGATGGCGCCGTGAGCTTCGAGGAGTTCGAGGCGCGGCGGCCGTCCGGGCCGCCGCAGGGTCCGCCGCCGCAGATGATGGCCGCAGGCGGCTCGGGCGGCTTCGACCTGGCGGCGCTGTTCGGCGAGCGCGACGAAGAGGCCACCGGCAGCCTGCTGGCGATGATGGCCTGAGCGGGGGCTGGCTCGCGGGTAGTGCCGCGGGCAGAATCGTGGACAGGTGATGGAACGGGCGGCGGCGAGCCCCGATGGCTGCCGCCGCCCGCTCTGCTGGCCGCGCTCGTTGCGCGGGCAGCGCCCGCGGCGTTCATCCGCCGCATCACGCGGGGTCCGCGTCGGCCCGGGGACTCGTTGGACGATTAGTGAGGAGTTGGCGCGGCGTGTCACGCAGTGTGGGGCGGGCTCTCTCTTCACATCTCTGCGCCGCCGGTTGGTTGATCTATCAACCAATTGACGGCCGGTCAGGGGCCTATTGGGGCCGCCAAATTCGTTGATAGGTCAACCAACCGGCGGCGCACAGCTGTGAAGAGAGAGCGCCCACCCGGCCGCGCAGGGGTGTGAAGAGAGAGCGCCCACCCGGCGCCCCCCATATTTGCCCGTGCGCCACCGCCGGCCGAAGTGTTACTTTCCCCCCGCCTCGAGCCCGACCCGACACACCCCGCGACCGCCAAAGGACAGAGCCCGCCCATGCGCGTCATCCTCGTTGTCGAACGCTGCCACCTGTTCCCGGGCCTGAGCCCGCAGGGTTTCCTGCCGCCGGGCGCCATCGACCTCGAGGCTGTGGCCGGCCGCCTGTTCTTTGCCGAGCGCGACTACATGGAGCAGTGCTCCCATTTCAAGCAGGTCATCCCCTATCTCGTGCTCACGCGCGGCGAGGGTGCCGCAACGCGCGTGCTCTGCTACCAGCGGCGCACGAAGCACACCGAGGCGCGGCTGGGCGGCCTGTGGTCGGTCGGGTTCGGCGGGCACATCGAGCCCGAGGATTCGGGTGCGGGCGCGCGGCGCTCGGCCGCGTTGCTCGAGGCCACCGCGCTGCGCGAGATGCAGGAAGAGACCGGCCTGGAGCCGGGGGCCGGTGCGCTGCGGCTGGCCGGCTACATCAATTCCGATGCACACGATGTTTCCAGCGTGCACTTCGGCGTGGTCTACCGCGTGGCGCTCGATGCGCTGCCCGGCAGTGACGACGAGCTGATCCGGCTGGTCAGCGCCCAGGCCGAGCCGCACCAGGCGCGCTGGATCAATGCCCGCGAGCTGCCGGCCCTGCTGGATGACGGCGCCGGGCCGGACGGCGGCTCGTTCGAGGACTGGTCGAAGCTGGCGGTGCGCGGGATGTTCGGGCGTAGCTGCCGTCAGTTCCTGCTGGCGTTGTCCCAATTCCCCTTCGACCAGCCGCCCTTGCCCCAGCCGCCGCCCGACCAGGCTTCCTTCGTCTTGCGCCCGATCATCTCGATCACCATGGCGGCGCCGCGGTGGCCGCTGCCCTCGGACAGGTCGACTTCGTGCTCGACGGCCTGGTCCCAGGCCAGGCCCGGGAACTGCGCGCGCAACTCCTCCAGGTCGTGCAGCCATTCCAGGCGCGGCGGGCCGCCCGACGTGCGGCCCAGCTGGGCCTTGCTGAACGAGCTGAGCAGCAGCGTGCCGCCTGGCGCCAGCGCCTCGGCGACGCGCGCGTGCATGGCGATCGCGTCGGCCGGGGCCAGGTGGGCGAAGCACAGCACCACCAGACTCCAGGGACGGTTGTTCCAGGGATCGGTCGACCAGTCGTCGGCCAGCACGTCGGCGCAGCGGTAGTCCAGCGTCACGTTGCGGGCCGCGGCCAGCGCCAGCGCCTTGCGGCGGCCGACCTCGCTGCTGTCGACGGCCAGCACGCGGTGACCCAGCCCGGCGGCGTAGACGGCGTTGCGCCCCTCGCCCTCTCCCAGGAACAGGGCCGTACCCTTCGGCAGGGTGGGCAGGTGGGTGGCGATGAAGGCGTTGGGCTCTTCGCCGTAGTAGTAGCGCTCGTGGTCATAGCGCTCATCCCAACGGTTGCCTGGCTGGTCGGACATGATTCTCCTTATCGGTCGACAACGGCCCGGGGCTGCACCAAAACGGCGCTTGCGGCCCGAAACCGCTGGAATGGGATCGGGATGGGTGTTAATGTGCTGACAACTCTGGCCGGGGCGCTCCTGTTTCGCCCCGCAAGGCCCCTCATCCTGCAAGGAGACGGCGCTCATGATCAACAAAATCGGTATCGTCGGCGGCGGCAACATCGGCGGCGTGCTCGCGGCCGAAATCGTTTCGCGGCGGCTGGCCCGGAACGTTGCCCTGGTCGACGTCAAGGGTCCGGACCTGGCGGCGGGCAAGTGCCTGGATATCGCCGAGGCCACGCCGGTCTACGGCAGCGACGTGAACATCGTCGGCGCCAAGACCTACGACATCCTGACCGGCTGCGATTTCGTGATCAACACCGCCGGCGTGCCCCGCACGATGCGCCCGGACGGCACCTTCCCCTCGCGTGAAGAGCTGCTGGCCATCAACCTGAAGATCACCGACCTGGTGGCCGACGGCATCAACAAGTTCGCGCCCGGCGCGTTCATCATCTCGATCGCGAACCCGCTCGACGCCATCGTCTACCGGCTGTTCAAGAAGACCAAGGCGAATCCCGCGCGCATCATGGGCATGGCCGGCGTGCTCGACTCGGCGCGCTACAAGTTCTTCGTGGCCGAGGCCGCGGGCGTGTCGGTGGAAAACGTCGAGGCGGTTGTGCTGGGCGGCCACGGCGACACGATGGTGCCGATCCGCAGCGCCTGCCGTATCTACGGCCTGCCGGTCGAACAGTTCGTGCCCGCCAAGAAGCTCGACGCCATCGAGGACCGCACGCGCAACGCGGGCGGCGAAGTCGTCAAGCTGCTGGGCTCGGGCTCGGCGTTCGTCAGCCCGGCGGTCAGCGCGCTCGAGATGGTCGAGGCCATCGCCTACGACAAGAAGAAGATCGTGCCGGTGTGCGCCTACCTGCAGGGCGAGTACTCGGTGAAGGGCCTGTTCGTGGGCGTGCCCGCGCTGCTGGGTGCCGGCGGCATCGAGAAGATCATCAAGATCAAGCTGACGCCGGAAGAGGCTGCCGCACTGAAGAAGTCGGTGGCTGCGGTGAAGAAGACCTGCGCCGAAGTCGACGCGGCCAAGTAGATCAAGCGGTTAGCTAATCGTCACGAATTGATCACGCCGCCGCCGGGTGTCCCCACACCCGGCGGCGTTGTCTTTCGTTGAGTTGTCTTTCGTTGAGGTTCCCGCTTCCATCCTGTAGAATTGTGAGATCGCAGCCTCGGCCCTTCAACGAATCTGGAGTTCGGCATGCGTCGCCTCTTTGTCCCTGTTGCTGGCAGGATTGTGCCTGCTCGTTTCGCTGTCCGCCCTCGCCGCCGAACCCCGCCATGACCTGGTGCGCGTTTCGCTGGCCGATCCCGCCGCCTCCGAGTGGCTGCGCCTGCACCAGAACGAACTGGATGTCGTGTTCGTGAAGCCTGGTGTCGAGGCGCACATCGCGGCGCAGCCGGGCGATGAGGCCATCCTGCGCGCAGCCGGCCTGGTGCCGGAAGTGATGCAGCGCGACATGGAACTGGCGGCCGCGTACCCCGACAAGGGCGTCGGCTTCGGCATCTTCCACACGTTCAGCGAGAACGTGGCCTTCATGGACAGCCTGCGCCTGCTGTACCCGAACGTGATCAGCGCGAAGTGGTCCATCGGCACCACGTACCAGGGCCGCTCCATCTGGGCCTATCGCCTGTCGGACAACCCGGACGTGGACGAGAACGAACCCGAGGTGATGATCGACGGCACGCACCACGCGCGCGAGATCATGGCGGCCGAGTTCCCCATCATGTTCGCCGAGTACCTGTGCAGGAACTACGCGACCGACCCCTCCATCAAGTGGCTGGTCGACAATCGCGAACTGTACCTGATCCCGGTGGTGAACCCCGACGGCTTCGTCTACAACGAGACGACCGACCCCAACGGCGGCGGCATGTGGCGCAAGAACCGCTCGCCCCAGGCGGGCGGCCAGATCGGCGTCGACCTGAACCGCAACTACCCCAACCACTGGGGCTACGACGACATCGGCAGCAGCCCGAGCCCGTCCGACATCACCTACCGCGGGCCGTCGGCCGCCAGCGAGCTCGAGACGCAGGCGATGATCAACTTCGTGAACGGGCGCGAGATCATCACGCACGATTCGGTGCACACGTACTCGGGCATGACGCTGTATCCGTGGGGCTATCAGAACACACCGTCGCCGCATGACGCCATCTTCCAGCACATCGCCCAGAAGATGACCGCCGTGAACAACTATGACTACGGCCGGCCCGGCGCCATTCTCTATGACGTGAATGGCGGCGTGTTCGACACCTTCTACGGCACCACGTCGTTCCACCCGGCCATCTTCAGCATGTCGAACGAGATCGGCAGCTACGGTTTCTGGCCGCCCGAGTCCAACCGCTCCATCGAGTTCAACGAGAACCTGGACGCGCACCTGTACCTGATGCGCGCGGCGGGCACCAGCCTGATGGCGCGCACGCCGGTGGCCACCGGGGCCGTGCCCGGCGGCAACGGCACCTTCAACTTCACCGTCGAGAACGAGTCGGTCGCCTCCAGCGCGCTGAACGTCCAGGTGACCGTCAGCACCGACGACCCCTGGGTGCAGCTGCTGGCCTCGTCGCGCACCGTGGGCAACGTGCCGGCCATGGGCACGGCCACGCTGGGCGCCAGCCCCATCCCCTTCACCGTCGACGCGGCCTGCCCGTCCGGCCACCAGGTCCAGCTGCAGGTGACCGTGCACCAGCCCGACGGCGACCTCACGTTCCCGATGGCCTTCCTGGTGGGCTCGCCCTCGCTCGTGTTCAGCGACAACTTCGAGTCGGGCACCGGCAACTGGACGCTGTCAGGCACGTGGGGCACCACCACGTCGACGTCGCACTCGACGTCGCGCTCGCTGACCGACACGCCCACCGGCAGCTACACCAACTACAGCAACACCTCCGCGCAGCTGAACGGCACGCGCCGCATCTCGCGCCTGCGCTTCTGGCACAAGTACACCACCGAAGCGACCTACGACTTCGCGCAGGTGCAGGTCTCGGCGAACGGCGGCCCCTGGACCACCGTGGCCCAGTACGACGGCACGCTGTCCACCTGGACGCAGGTGACCATCGACCTGGCCGCCTACGCCGGCCAGGACCTGGCGCTGCGGTTCTACCTGACGACCGACGTCTCGCTGACCTATGACGGCTGGTACATCGACGACGTGGAGCTCGAGGGCGCCACTCCGGCCTTCGCGATGCTGCCCCCGGTGGCCCTCAGCCCCGTCGGCGGCGCGGTGGTCAGCGTGCAGCCCGCCCTGACGGTGGCCAACAGCGCCGTGCCCGGCGGCGGCGCGGCCGACTACGGCTTCCGCCTCTACCGCGATGCGGCCTGCACCGACGTAGCCGCCACGGTCAACAACGTGGCCGAGACCGCCGGCCAGACCGCCTGGACCACGCCGACGCTGGCCGCCGGCAACTACTGGTGGCGGGCCTGGGCCGGCAACGGCGTGCTGCGCACGTCGCTGACGGAACCCGAGTCGTTCACGGTATCGTCGTACGTGGCGGGCGTGGATCTTGGCGGCGCGCTGAACCTGCGCGTGCTTGGCGGCGCGGGCAGTGACGGCTCACGCCTGCTGCTGACCCTGCCGGGCCGGGCCGATGTGACCGTGGACATCCACGATGCCCGCGGTGCCCGCGTGCGGCGCCTGTTCTCCGGCAGCCTCGACGGCGGCGAACGCGCCCTGGCCTGGGACGGCCGCGACGCGCAGGGCCGTTCGGCCGCCAGCGGCGTCTACTTCGTACGCGCCCAGGTGGGCAGCGAGCAGCTGACCGGCCGCGTGGTGATCGTGCGCTGAGGCGGGACTGCCTTGGGATGACTCGGGAGTGCGCCGGCCTGCGCGGATGTGCGGGCCGGCGCTGCCTTTTTCGGCCGGCGGCCGACTTGCGCCGGCGCAAGTAGTTGGGCCCAGCCAGTGTGTGGGCCCAGCCCGTGTGCCGGCCCAGCCTCACTCATCCGTGTAGCAGAACACCTCGTCCACCGTCAGGCCGAACACGCGCGCCACGCGGAACGCCACTTCCAGCGACGGGGAGTAGCGGTTCGCCTCCATCACGTTGATGGTCTGGCGCGTGACGCCGACCAGGTCGGCCAGTTCCTGCTGCGTCATCTCGCCCTGCCGGAAGCGCAGGGAGCGGATCTCGTTGGTCAGTCGGCCGCCGCGCTTGCCCATGGCTCACGCCCCCCGGCGATGCAGGGCCAGTTCCGAGACGATCTCGACGATCTGCGCCACCACCCACGAGCCCAGCAGGACGTGCATGAACACGAAATTTCCCTGCGTCACGAGCGCCGTGCACAGCGCGAAGAAGACGCCCGCCGCCAGCACGTAGGCGCCGTTGCGCGTGCCCTTGAGCTCGATCAGGTGGTCGCGCTCGTCGGTCTCGGTGCGCCGGTCGACCAGCGCGATGACGATGTGCCCGGCCACCTGCGTGGCCACCAGCACGCCCACCATCACCGCGAACAGCGCCACCTGGTGCGGCTGCACGTCGGGGCCGGCGCCGGGCAGTGCAGAAGCGAAATAGACGCCGAAGGCGGCGACCAGGCTGATCAGCATCAGCCAGAGGCTCTTTTCGTGGAACGAGAGGCTGGACATGGCGGGCGGCTCCTTGGTGGTGTCGGGTTATTTGTTCTTTGTGTCTGAATTATACGACACTATCCAGCCACTGTCAACTAATTCATACATCACCCTCACGCGGGTCGGCCCCGTTTCCCAACGAAAGCCTTTATTCATATACTGATTCGATATCGCCCAGACGGCATGAGAACGCTTTTCCTCGCTCGGGGGAGCCACCATGATGATCAGACTATCGGGCGCGATCTGCAGCGCCTTGGCGCTGTTCCTTGCCATGGCGGGAACGGGGCGTGCCGAACCGGCGGGGATCACCCTGCTCGGATCGGGTTTCACAGGGACGCCTTTCGCCATCACCGGCGATATCGTCGCCGAATCCGACAGCCTCTACGAAACCATTCGCGACTTCAGCCAGCCGGACGCACCCACGGTCATCGGCAGCACGATGGGCCACGCCATGGACACCATTCTGCGCGAGTTCGTGAGCGGCGACGGCCTGCTCGTCGGCCTGACAGGACCAGCGCCCTTTGGCGAAATCGGGCTCAGCCTGTTCGATGTGAATGACCTTGCGAAGCCGGACTACCTCGGCACGATCAACACACTGCCGTACGAATCGGCGTGGATGCGGGGCCGCGAGTTGCTCGCAAGCACGAATGGGCTGCTGGTCGCCTATGATTTCAGCGCGCCGCTGTCGCCGTTGTTCACGGCGTTTATCCCCCTGGCGACGCACGACGGCTCGCGCTGGCCCAGCGCTGTGGGGAACACGCTGTACCAGATCGAGACCGGTGCCACCCCGGCCACGCTCGGCCTGCCGGCCCTTGCCGGCGACCGCATCGACGCCCTGGCTGCCGGCACAGGTGTTATCTACGCGCTGGTCGCCGTGTCTGTCGGTCAGGTCGATGAGCACCTCGATCTGGTGACCAGCAATGTGGGCGTGCCCGCAGTTCCGGTGGAAGTGGACCGCGTGACGATCAGCGTCGGTGCGGGCGCCGCCGGCCGCTCGCTGATCCGCTCCGGCGACCTGCTCGTCGCCGCCACCGCCGATGGACAGGTGCAGGCCTTCGGCCTGGAAACGCCGTCCGAACCCGAAGCCGGCTGGGTGCTGGCCCATGATTGCAGCCGCCTGGTCGTCACACCGAGCGCCATCCTGGTGCGCGAGGGCCGCGACCTGTTCACCTACGCGCGCACGGCCTGGAACGTGGCGCCGGTGCTGGTGAATCATCGCGGACCGCTGCCGCAGCTGCATACGGTGGTCGGCGAGGGACCGCTGCAGATTGCCCAGTACTATTGGGACCGGAGCATCCTGGCGACGGTCGACGTCTCCGAACCCGCCCTCCCACGCCTGGGCCCCCCGATCCAGATGAACAGCAGCGGCGGCCAGCTGCAGTACGTCGATGGAATCGGTCTGATGGCGGCCTCCAGTGTCGGGCGCCTGGTCGACTTCGCGGATCCGGCACAACCGGTCGAGCGGGACTGGATCAGCGGAGAAGACGGTCGATCGCTGTTGCGGCTCATGTCACGCGAGCTGGTGGTGGTCGAGAACCGCATGACGGACCTTGGTCTCAAACTGCTGGACATCAGCGATCTCTCCGATCCGGTGCAGGCGTCGGTCATCAACGAGCGGATCCTGATGGGCGCCGCCGACGGCCTGCTCGCGGGTGGCAACGCGGCGGGCGTGCGGCTCTACGACATTGCCGATCTCACCGCCCCGCAACTGGTCGGCGCACTGCCCGATCCCGGCGAGGTCACCTGCGGCACCTTCTGGCGCGGCCATTTCTACGCCGTGACGACGCGCAACAGTACCGACAAGACGCTCGAAGCCTGGGATCTCGGCAATCTGTCGGCGCCGATCCTGGTCTCCAGCCTGCCGTTGTCCTTCACAGCCAAGCGCCTGGATCTGCACGGCAGCCGTCTCTACGTGCAGGGCTACATGGTCTTCCAGGTCTTCGACCTGGCGAACCTGGGCACGCCCGTGGCGCTCACCGACGCCATCTGGCACAACAGCGCGGGCAACGGCTTCGCCATGAACGGCAACGTGACCACCATCGGCGGCCAACTGCTCACCATGCGCAACGACGGCCTGTCGCCTTCGGCGGTGCCGCCCGTGGCCCTTGCCGCGGTGCAGTTCGAACCCGCCTGGCCCAATCCGTTCAATCCGTCCACGCAGTTCGCCTTCGTGGTCGACACCGAGCGCGACCTCACGCTCTCGGTTTACGACGTGCGGGGCCGGCGACTGACCGAACTGGCCCACGGCCGCTTCACGGCCGGCCGCCACAACGCCACCTGGGACGGCACCGACAACACCGGCACCGGTGTTGCCGCCGGCGTCTACCTGGTCCGCCTGCATGGCCCGGGTATCGAGGCGGTGCAGACCGTCACGCTCGTGAAATAGCGTTTTTCGTCGTGGCACTTGCGTCGGCGCACTTGCGCCGGCGCAAGTGGCAGGACGCGCTGCGTGGGTTTGGATTGCGGATACGGACGCCCATTGCCTCGGGGGCATGATCCCTGCTACTGCCCTTTCCTCTGCCCTGATCCACAGCCCAACGGGGAAAACCAGGGAAGTTCGGGCCGTCCCGGACCGCATTGGGAAAGGAATACCATGCCCTCTCGCTATCGCAGCATGCCCGCGATTGCCGCCATTTTCGCGTTTCTTGCCCTGCCCCTGCGTGCCGTCGCGGAACCACCGTTCACGATCCTGGGCACCGGAGTGACCGCCAGGCCGTACGTGCTGTGGGACGACCTCGTTGTCGAAACCGACGGCGTCGACGCCTACGTCCGTGACTACGCGGATCCGGCGCAGCCGCGCTGGTACGGCGAACCGTTCAGCTCCGCGCAGATGCATTGGTCGGACGTGGTGGCAGACGACGGTCTTGTCGTGGTGATCAATACCGATCCGTTGTTCTATCCGGTGGGCTACGGCGTCATCGACTTCAGCAACCCCGCTGCACCGGTGGAACTGCACGTGACCGCTGGTCTGGCCTGTCGATCGGTCTGGCTCAGCGAGCGCGCCCTGATCTGCGACCTCGAGACGGGCATCCTGGCCTACGACCTGACGGAACCGGCAGCTCCCGCGTTCTCGGGAGGCCTCGTGGTCGGCCAGCATCCCGGCCGGCGGTGGCTGAGCGTGGTCGGCAATGAGATGTACCTCATCGACCACGGTTCGGTCCTGCGTCGCCTCGACGTCACCGATCCGCGTCATCCGGTCGATCGCGGGTTGGTCACGACGGTGATCGACGGTCGCATCGACGCCCTGGTCGGTGGCGACGGCGTGCTCCATGGCCTGGTGGCGGCGCCGGACGGTACGTCGGGAACATCCCTGGATCTGGTGACCTGGGACTGCACCGAACCCGGATCACCTGTCGAATCCGCCCGCGAACGCCTCTTCACCGACGCCGGCGCCGACGCCGCCGGGCGCGTGCTGGTTCTCGACGGGGATCTGCTGCTGGCCGCCGGCAGCGATGCCCGGCTGCACGCCTTCGGCATGGACACGCCCACCGCGCCGCGGGCCGGCTGGGTACTGCCTCTCGACACCGGCCATGTCGCCCTCGGCGCGCGGACCCTGCACGTCACGACGGACGGCGGGCTCCATGTCTATCCGCGCACCGCCGCCGACGCGCAGCCGCCGGCGGCGTTGGTGTATCCGGTGCTCCCGCGCTTCCAGACGATCACCGGTGAAGGAGCGATCCAGATCGCCCAGCTGCGATCGGACGACTCGGTGCTCATGGCTGTCGACGTGAGTGAACCTGCCCGACCCCGCCTGGAGAAACCATTCCAGACCGGGCTGAACGGCCGGCTGCAGTTCGTCGACGGGCTGGGCCTGATGTTGGACGGCCCCGAGACGGTGCAGTTGCTGGATCTGTCGGATCCGCGCTCTCCCCTGCGCCGTGGTCGCATCGGGTTGCCGGGCACGGGAGCGTCCGCCACCCTGCACGCGCGCGGGATGGTGACCATCGACTACGGGCTGGAAGACACACGGTTGGACATCTGGGACGTTCGCGACCCCGATCAACCCCGGTTCGTGCGTTCGCTTGCCGATCGCTCGGCCTTCTCCAGCGATGGCCGCTGGCTCGTGTGCGGCACCGGTGCACCGCATCACTACGATGATCCGCGCCTCTACAAGCTGGACGACGACTACCGGCCCGAGTTTGTCGGCGAGCTGCAGTCCTCGCTCTGGACCGTGTGGCAGCCGCTGGTCGTCGGCGACTGCGTCTACCTCTTCGGACAGAACGCAACCGCCACGGACCTGATGGAGATCCATCGCCTGTCCGGTCCTCCAACGCGGCTGCAGGTGCAGTCACTGGGGTTCGCCCCGATCCTGGCGACCACCTTGGGCAACCTCCTTTTCGTCCAGGGGAACTACCGCTGTCACGTGTACGATGTCTCGCAGGCGGACGACCCTGAGCATCTCGGGTCATTCGCCGCCGATCGCTTCGGCGGCGCCGGCTTCGCGCGCAACGGCAATGTCCTCACGGTGTCCGGTCAACTGATCACCGTCGGCAGCGGACTCAACGCCACCACGGCGGCGCCCCTGCCCGCGGCATCGGCGGCCGTCCACCTGGAGCCCGCACAACCGAATCCGTTCAACCCTTCGACGCGGCTGGCGTTCACCGTCGACCGTGAACGGTTCCTGACCGTGGCCATCCACGACGTCCGTGGCCGCCTGGTGCGCGAACTGGCGGCGCGGCCGTTCGCTCCCGGCCGCCATGAATTTTCCTGGGACGGCACCGGCGGCGGCGCCCCCGCCCCGTCCGGCGTCTACTTCGCGCGCGTCCACGGCGACGGCGTCGAGGCCGCACAGCCCATGACGCTGCTCAAATAAACGCCGCACCCCGCTCGCTCAACCACGGACATGTTTCAGCCGTCTGCGCGCGTTGGAAATAACAGGAACGGCGGGCAATCCGCAGCGCCGAAGGCGCGAGGACAGCCCGCCGTTCCTTGTTATTTCCAACGCGCCCGACGACTAGAACATGTTCCACAGCATCTGGTTGGTCACCTCGTGATGGAACATGATCTCCGACCGCTTGATGACGTTGCCCATGTCGCGCGGGCAGCGGTGCGCCGCCATTTCCTTCAGTTCGCAGTACTTGGTGTGCGACGTGTCGCCCAGCATCTCGCGCACCCACGTGCTGCGACGGTGGCAGCCCATGGCCTCGTAGATGTTGCCGGGCAGGATCCGCTTGCGGATGCGCTTGGGCGCCGGGGCATCGCCGGACGGCTCGGGACCTTCGAAGCCCGTACGCAGCAGCGAGTAGATCGCCATGTACGGGTTGGAGTCGGGGCCCACCGAGCGCACTTCAATGCGCTGGCCGGACCGCGCCGCCAGCGGGATGCGGATCATGCTGCTGCGGTCGGTGGCGCTCGAGGTGATCTCGTTCGGCGCCTCGAAGTGCGGGTCCAGGCGGCGATACGCGTTCACGCTGGCGTTGAGGATCAGGCAGAGATCCTCGGCGCTGTGCAGGATGCGGCGGATGAACTGGTTGCCCAGCGCGGACATGTTGTCCTTGCCCTTGGCATCCCAGAACAGGTTCTCGCCGTTGCGGGCCACGCTCATGTTCGTGTGCATGCCGCTTCCGTTGATGCCGGTGATGGGCTTGGGCAGGAAGCACGCCGTCATGCCCATCGTCTGCGCCACCTGGCGGCAGAGCAGCTTGTAGAGCTGGATGCGGTCGGCGGCGATCAGCGCCGGCGCGTACTTGTAGTTCATCTCGAACTGCGAGGGGCCCACCTCGGGATGGTCCTTCTCGTTCTCGAAGCCCATGGCGCGCTGCACCTCGGCCGACGCGTCGATGAACTGGCGCAGCGGATCCTGCGGCAGGCTGTGGTAGTAGCCGCCGGTGGAGATGAGCTCGAACTTGCCGCGCTCGAAGTAGCCGCGCTCGGCGTCGCGGTGGTTGAACAGGAAGCCCTCGATCTCGGCCGACACGTTGGCCACGGTCTTGTCGCGCTTGTAGAGCTCTTCGGTGTAGCGCATGAGGCGGCCGCGGAAGTCGGCCTCATACGGCGTGCCGTCCTGGTCGAGCACCTGGCCGAACACCAGCACCTTGCCGGGACCGAACACGTCGGCCGGCATCCAGTAGAAGGCGCGCCAGTCGATGCCCAGGCGCAGGTCGCTCTCGGCAATGCGCGAGAAGCCGCGGATCGACGAGCCGTCGAACGTCAGCGCGTCGGCCTTCAGCAGGAACTTCTTGTCGTAGTCCAGCATGTGGAGCCGGCCCTCGAGGTCGGTGAAGACGACGGTCACGGCCTTGATGCGCTTTTCCTTCTCCAGGTAGGCCCGGCGCTCGGCCTCGGCCTTCTCCATGGGGATCCACTGTTCCTGGTATTCCTTGGACTGCAGGTTCAGCTCTTCGAGCTTCTCGTAGGGGATCTCCAGGAATTCGCGCAGCGAGGTCTTCGACACATCCATGGTTTGGCTCCCGGTTCGTTGGGTGGTGGGCCGGCTTGGCCGTCATGGGACCAGAATAGCACTTATTTTCGTCCAAGTTAAGCTAAAATTGAGTCAAAATTCGTGCATGGCTTCAGATTTTCGCGTTTCGTGCATATTGCAATGCCATTTTAAGCTTAAAATCGTCAAAATATGAAGATTGCCCGAGGGGCCGGCCCAGAAGTGCCGGCCTAGGGATGCCAGCCCCAGCCCGGGTACCAGCGGTTGGCGATCATGTAGAACAGCACCGAATCGAGCAGCAGGTGCAGCACCACGATGTAGAGCAACGAGCCGGTGCGGCGGTAGGTGAGCCCCTGGATGAGCGCGAACCCGTAAAGCACCGGCGGCCCCCAGCCGACGAACGCCATCTCGTGCAGGAACGAGGCGAAGAAGACGGCCTGCGCGAAGTTGGCTTCGCGGTAGTCGAAGCAGCGGCACAGCAGCACGAAGACGAAGTTGATGAACGCCAGTTCGTCCCAGACGCCGACGAAATTGCAGCCCCAGAACAGGCGCCACATGGCCTCGCTGCGCTCGCCGGTCAGGGGAAGCGGCCAGCTGTGGTGAAGCGTCGGCGTCAGGATGTTGAAGTAGAGCCACAGGAACCCGAAGGCCAGCAGGAATCCGGCCGGCAGCCACAGCCACATGCGCAGCGACCAGCGACCGTTCAGCCAGCGGTAGTCGAGCGGCTCCTTCAGCCAGTAGCGTGCGAGCATGGCCGGCACCAGGAGCACACCCACGCCCAGCATCAGGACCAGTTCCAGCACATGGGCGTCGGAGGTGTCGCCGTCGATGTGTGTGAAGAACAGCACGCCGATCAGCCAGGCCAGCAGGGTACTGGTGCGCGCCCAGCGGGAATTGCCCTCGCGGGCCCAGGCCAGCGCCAGGCCGGCGGCCAGGGCCGCCCAGCCGGGCAGGTGCCAGGGCACGCCCGGCAGCGGCGAGGGGTGCGACTTGAGGCCGATGACCAGGACCATGGACAGCGTGATCAGCCAGAGGCTGGCGCGGCGGGCAGCGGGAACGGGCAGGTCGGGTTCAATCATGCAGGACGGCGGCCGCATTCCCGGACGCGAGGCTTTCGCGGGCCGCAGGGTCGGTGGCGGCGCGCCGGTCGGCGCTCGCACGTTGTGCCTGGCCGAAGGCGAAGACCAGCACCAGCAGCAGGGCCAGGACGAAAGCGGCTCGTTTGTCGCGTTGGCGGCTCATCGATAGGGTCGACTCCGGGCTGTGCTGGGGACCGGTTTGCTCCTTCCTAATTAGCGCATCGACGGCCGGATGGCCAGCGATCTTTGGAGACCGCATGGGTCGCGGCAACGTTGGGCGCCGCCCCGTTTTGCGGTTGTCAGGGGCCGGACCGCGGTTCATTGTCACCCGGTAACCGCGGAGGACCACCCTTGCGCCCAAACACAAGCCGAGCCGCCGTCGTGATGGCGCTGGTGCTGGCCGGCATCCTCGGCGGCTGTGGCGGAACAACCCCCGCGCCGGGCGAGGGCACGGCGGCCAGACGTCCGGCGGCCGAGTCGCCGGACGGTGCCGCCGCGCGCGATCGCTGGTCCACCGGCGTGGTGCTGACGGCGGCGCGGCGCGATGACTGCCGACTCGGCGCCGATCCGGTGGCACCGGGTGGGCAATTCGTCGTCTCGCTCACCGACAGCGTGCGGCCCCGGCTGGCGCCCGTGCCGCGCAATCGCGCCGAGCGCCTGGTCTTCTCCCAGCTCTACGAGACACTCGTCAGGATCGATTGCGAAGGCGTCGCCTCGCCCGGCCTGGCCGTGCACTGGTCGTGCGGCGCCGACAGCACCGTCTGGGTCTTCACGCTGCGCGAGGACGCGCGCACCTGGGACGGCGAACGCCTGACTGCGGTCGATGTCTGGCGCTCATGGCAGGAGAACTGTGCGGCGCCGGTCGATGACGGCGCTTCGCCCTGGCAGTGGTTCGACCCGCGCACGGGCTCGGTCTCCGTGCTCGACGCACGGCGCCTGACGGTGCGGCTGCCCGAACCGCAGCGCCTGTTCCCGCTGCTGCTCGCGCACCCGGCCACCGCGGTGGCGGTGCGCAAGCCCGGCTGGGCCTGGCCCGTCGGCAGCGGGCCCTGCCGTCTGACGCCCGCCGACGGCGCGCCGCGGCCGGTGCTCACCTGCCGCCCCCATCGGGAACACCCGCGGGCACCCGACTGGGAGACTCTCGCCTTCCGGGTCACCCCCGGGCGCGATCCGTTCGAGGCGGCCATCGCCGCCGACGCCGGGCCTGTTGATCTGCTGTGGACGCGCGACCTCGAGGCCGTGCACCGGTTCGAGGCGCTGCCGGACTGGCGCGTGCAACCTTTGCCGTGGAACCGCGTCCACCTGCTGGTCTGCCCCCCGGCCCTCGATCGCGCGCAGGCGGCGCTGTGGTTCACCGCGGCCGCGGGCCTGGCTCCCGGGTCCGATGTGCAACAGGTCTCGGCCCGCGACTGGCCGGCGCTGACGGTGCCGGTGGCCGACCGCCAGGCGTGCCCGCAGTTGAGCGGGCCGGTGGCGGCCGACCGCGGCGAGCTGGTCGATGCGCTGTCGGCGGCGCTGGCCGCCGGGCCGGCGACCGTGGTCTTCCCGCAGGACGACCCGGCCGCGGGCGAACTGGCCGGACGCCTGGCCGAGCTGGCCGGCCCCGAAGCCCGCGCGGTGCCGCTGCCGCCGGGTGCGGCCGCTGCCGCCCTGCGGCGCGGGGAAGCCTGCGCCTCGGTGGTGCCCGTGCCGCAGTCGTACGCCGACGGCTGTTTGCAGATGGCAGCCCTGCTGGGGCGCGCCGCCTGGCTGCAACGCGCCGGGCTCGTGGGCGGCGACGCCGCGGGCATCGATGCCGCGCTGCGCGCAGCGCAGATCGCGACCCCGCTCGCGGTCACGCGCGCATGGCTCGTCACGCGCAGTGGACCCGCAGGCGCAGCGGGCGGCATCACTCTCGAATTCGACGCGTGTCCGGACCTGGCAAGGCTGGGACGCGTGGCCACCGCCTCGAAGCACTGATCAGCAACCGACGCCCCGGAGGGATTCCCATGATTGTCGCCCACAACGGAGCGCGTGCGCGGCGCGCGGCGTCCGGTTTGATCGTCTTCGCCATGATCGCCCTCCTGGCGGCAACCGCCTCGCGGGCCGAATCGCCGGCACTGCTGGACTACCGTTCCGAGAGCTGGTTCCTGCCACAGACGCCCGGCGTCACGGCCGGCCCTGTCGGCGGCCTGTTCAATCCCGGCGCCTTCGCCCTGACCGACCGCGCGGGCACCGACCTCTGGACCGACGACCGCGACGGCCACCTGTCCTTCAACCGCTTCGGCTTCGCGGCCGGGCGCACGGTGAACATTGCGTTCAACCGCTCGCTGGTCGACTGGCAGGGCGGCCGCGCCGCCCTCAACGACTGGCAGGTGGGCCTGGCCGGCGGCGGGCGCGCCGGCGCCGTGGGCCTGGCCTATCGCTGGGCCGGCGGCGCGCCGGCCGGGGCGTTGCGCGACCATGCCCTGGTGCTCGGCATGGTCAGCCGTCCCGCCCGCTGGTTGACCTTCGGCGCCAGCCGCGCGCAGAGCCTGGAAGCCGATGCCGCGCAGAACATCTTCGACATGGGACTGCGACCCGCCTCGGCTCCCTGGCTGACGCTGTTCGGCGACTTCACCGTGAACGACGGCACGCCGTTCGGCCAGGGCCACTGGGGCGCGGGCCTCGAAGTGCGCCCGCTGCGCGGCCTGCACCTGGGCGTGCGCGCGCGTGAACGCCTGGACGGCGGCGATCCCGACGTGGCCATTCTCGTGGGCGTGAGCGGCCGCACCGGGCACATGGCCTCGCAATCGGTCATGGACTCCGGCGACGTGGCCATGACCTCCTGGCTGACCCGCAGCGAACCGCCGTTCGCCGGCCGCGACACCAGGCCGCTGTTCGGCCCGAGCGAGACCTGGGTGGCCATCGACCTGCAGAAACGCACGCTCAGCTACCAGAAGTACCGCTGGCTCGACGACGATCACGTGGCCTGGCTCGACCTGCTCGCGCAGCTCGAGGCCGTGCGCGACGACAAGCAGCTCGACATCCTCGTGCTCAACCTGGCCGGCTTCACCGGCCGGCCCTCGCTGCTGTGGGAGATGCGGCAGGAACTGCAGAAGGTGCGCGACGCCGGCAAGCGCGTGGTCATCTATCTCGACCGCGCCGGCATGGGCACCATGCACCTGGCGGCGGTGGCCGATCGCCTGGTCCTGGATCCGCAGGGCGACCTGACGCTGCCCGGCCTGGCGCTCTCGCGCAGCTACCTGAAGGGCACGCTCGACAAGGTGGGCCTCGGCTTCCAGGAGCACCGCTACTTCAAGTACAAGAGCGCCGCCGAGACGCTCAGCCGCGACAGCATGAGCGAGGCGGATCGCGAGCAGCGGCAGCGCATCGTCGACGTGTGCTACGAGACGTGGCGCAACGGCATCGCCGCCGGCCGCGGCCGCACGCCCGCCGCGCTCGATGCGGTCATCGACAGTCTGGGCTTCCTGGCGCCGAACGAGGCGCTGGCCGCCGGCCTGGTCGACGAGGTGGGACGCTGGGACCAGGTGCTCGAATCGCTGCGCAAGGAAGGCGCGCGCCCGGGCCGCTGGCCGGAGTCGCTGCGGCGCGACTACTGGGACGAGCAGTGGGGACAGCGCGCGCGCATCCCCGTCGTGTTCCTGGTGGGCGACTGCGCGATGGACAGCGGCATCAACGGGCGCCGCTCCAGCGCCTGGCTGCGCAAGCTCATTGGTGATCCGTCGGTGAAGGCCGTGGTGCTGCGCGCCGACTCGCCGGGCGGCGACCCTCTGCCCAGCGACCTGGTGGCCGACGCCGTGCGCGCGCTGAAGGCGGCCGGCAAGCCGGTCGTCGTCAGCCAGGGCGATGTGGCGGCCAGCGGCGGCTACTGGATCAGCATGGACGGCTCGCGCATCCTGACCACGCCGGTGACGATCACCGGTTCCATCGGCGTGATCAGCGGCTGGCTCTGGGACGCGGGCATTGCGGAAAAGGCTGGCGTGACGGCGGAGTCGGTGCAGCGCGGCCGCCACGCCGACCTCTACAGCGAGATCGGCCTGCCGCTATTGGGCGGCGTGCCGCGCCGGCCGATGAACGACGAGGAGCTGGCGCGCACCGAGCGCGTCATCCGCGACATGTACGGCCAGTTCGTCACCGCCGTCGCCACCGGTCGCAACCTCACCTATGCAGCCGTCGACTCGGTGGCGCAGGGCCGCGTGTGGATGGGCCAGGACGCCATCGACCGCGGGCTGTGCGACCAGGTGGGCGGCCTCTCCGACGCGATTGCCGAGGCGCGTCGCCTGGCCGGCATCCCGGCCGGTCGCGACGTGGAGCTGGTGGAATACCCGCCGCGCCCGCTGGTGCGCATGCCGCAGCTGGGGCCGCGGCTGGGCGTCATGGGTTCACTGCTGGAGTGGATGTCGCTGCGCACGCTGGCGACGCTGGGCGGCGACAACGAGACCGGCGCAGCACCGGCGATCGACGCCGGTCAATTGTGGCTGCAGGGCGCCGGATTCGGGGAACTCGAGGCGCGCTGGCTGGCGCCGTTCGGCAGGGAAGCGGGCAGGGCGCGGGTGGTGGTGCACCCTGACGCACTGCCCGTCGATTGGCGGCTGGTGGACTAGGACGTCCGGTTCTCTCAAGACGTCCAGTTGTTCGCGACTTCGCCCCAGTTGATCAGCACGACGAGCTCCTCGAGCTCGGCGTAGTTCGCCTTCATGGCGTCGAGCAGCGGGCCGGCGCCGTCGAGCGTGCCGGTCTTCGCCAGCAGCTCCAGGCGCAACGCCGAGGCGACGAACTTGCGGGCGCAGAAGTTCGAGGCGCCGCCCTTCATGCCGTGGGCCTTGATGGCCACGTCCTTCACTTCGCCGGCGGCAATGCTGTTGGCCAAGGCTGCCATCTGCTCGGGGCCGGTCTCCATGAAGATCGTCACGATCTCCTGGAGCAGTTCGGCGTCGCCATCCATGTTCTCCATGGCCTCGGCCAGGTTCATCACGCTGTCGAGGCTGATGAGATCGTGCGCCATTTCGATTCTCCTGTCCCCCGGGACGCGCGTCCTGCGCGCTCCCGCCTCCCCGGAACGCTGACGTTCATGAGCGATATCGATGGCGTATCGGCGCACGGGCCGCGGAGTTGAGGAATAAGTAAGGATCCCGCGTAAGCAACGCGGGATCCCTGTGCGAGACGGCCGTTTCGCGGCAGTGCTGCGCTACTTCTTCGGCGTTCCCCGTCCGCCGGTGGCCGGCGCTGCCTTCTTGGCCGGGGTTGCCTTCCGGCGGGGCGTCTTCTTCGCCGCGGCTCCGGCGGCGGGCTCGTCGCCGCGCGCCGGGGTCCGCCGGGGCGCCCTCGCAGCCTCGCGCGCAGCTTCCTTCGGCGCTTCCTTCGTGCTGTCCCTGGCGCCGTCCTTGGGCGCCGGCTTCGCGGTGGCCTTCGAGGCCGGCCGGCGGCGCGAGGGCGCCTTGCCCTCGGTCCCCGCTGCAGACGGCGCGTCGTGGCCGGTCTGGGCCGCCGTCGCCGGTGCGGGCACGGGCGCGGACGTGGCCGGTGATGCCGTCGCCCCACCCGGCTCCACCGCCGGGCCGCCCGCGTTGCCGGTGCGCGCGCCGCTGCCGCCGCGACCGGACCGCCGACGCCGGCGCGACGTTCGTCCGGCCGCCGTCGCGCTGCCGTTGGTGCCTGCTGCCGCGCCAGCCGCCTCGGGCAGCGCGCCCGCCGCCACCGCATCGGCCGTCGAGCCGGCGCCGAGGCCGTGCACCACCCAGGTGCCGCCCGAACGCGCGTCGCGCTCGACCTTCAGAAGGCCCAGGCCGCGCGCCTCTTCCAGTACGTCGCCGAAGGTGGCGTAGCCCAGCGCGCGTTCGCTGAAGTGGGGCATCTTGCGCGTCATCGTGTCCTTGATCAGCGACGAGTACAGCACATCGCGGCTTTCCTGCAGCAGGCTCTGAACGGTCTGCACCAGGAACTCGAACATCTCGCGCTTGCCCAGCGGCACGTTCACACCGGTGACCGGCGGCGGTGCCTGGTTCTGCCGGTAGATGTCGTCGTAGAAGATGAACTCGTCGCAGTTGCCGATCAGCAGGTTGCTGCTGCTGTTCTTCATGCCCACGCCGATGACGCGCTTGTTGTTCTCGCGCAGCTTGGACACCAGCGGCGAAAAATCGGAGTCGCCGGAGCAGATGACGAAGGTGTCGATGTGCTCCTTGGAGTAGCACAGGTCCATCGCATCGACGACCATGCGGATATCGGCGCTGTTCTTGCCCGAGATGCGGGGCGCCGGCACCTCGATCAGGTCGATGGCCGCTTCGTGCAGCGCCGACATGTGTTCCTTGTGATGATGCCAGTCGGCATAGGCGCGCTTGACGATGATCTTGCCCTTTTCCAGAATACGCTGGATGAGCAGCCTGATCTCCAGGCGCTGGCGGGCGTCGCGCGCGCCGATCGCCAGGTTGTCGAAATCGATGAAAAGCGCGAGGTTGGTCTCACGCGGCTGCGACATGCGGGCCTCCCGGTCGGTTGCAGGTTGTCGGCGCGACAAGTGTTTCGGCGCTACAAGTGTTTCAGCGCTACGAGTGTAACGGCACGATAAGCGATATTTCGGGCCCGGACCAGAAACGAAAGGCGCAGGCATGAACGAGACGCTCACTTCCGCCGAACTGGCGCAGCTGGTCCGCCGGGTCTTTACGCCCACGCCTGCCGACACGGGCCTGGCCCTGATCGTCGACGTGCCCGACGCACGACTGCCCGACAACCCGGAATGGGCCGAGCGGCGGCGCCTTGTGGCCGGCTGGTATGACGGCCTGCGGGCCGCCGGAGCCGCCTTGGGCCTGCCGCGCCTGAGCCTGGCCTGGTACCGCAACGCCGGCAGCAACAACGCCGACCTGCCGGAAACGTGCTGCCTGCACGACGACGCTGCGGGCCCGCCGCGGCCGCCGTGCCCGACCATGCCGACCAGCTGGCCGGCCGGCCCCAGGTCGCCATGGCGGGGCTGCTGCGCGAGCACACCATCATCATCGCCCCCACCGAGCTGTCGGCCACCGCGCCGTTGAAGGTGGCCGCGCGTAGCGGCGGCTTCCGCGCGGCGACCATGCCCGGGTTCCTGCCCGGCATGATCCCGGCGCTGCGGCTGGACTACCAGGAGATCAGCCGGCGCGTCGGGCTGCTGAAGACCTGGCTCGACGTTGCCGAATCGGCCGAGCTCTCGTTCCTGGCCGACGGCGAGCCGTGCCGGCTGACGCTCGACCTGCGCCATCGGCAGGGCCACGCCTCGGGCGGCCTGTTCCCGGACAACGGCGTGGCCGGCAACCTGCCCTCGGGCGAAGCCTACATCGTGCCCTACGAAGGCGAATTGGCCGGCGACCCGAGCGGTTCGCAGGGCCTGCTGCCCGTGGAGATCGACGGGGAGATCGTGATGTTCGCCGTGGCCGGCAACCGCGCCCGCGTGGTCAGCGACGGCCCGGCCAGCCGCGCCGAAGCGGCGCACCTCGCGGCCGAGCCTGCCTACGCCAACCTGGCGGAACTGGGCCTGGGTGTGCTGGGCGACTTCGGCGTGCAGCCCTGCGGCAGCATCCTGCTCGACGAAAAGCTGGGCCTGCACGTGGCCTTCGGGCGCAGCGACCATTTCGGCGGCACCGTGGGCCCGAAGGACTTCTCGTCGCCCGAGGCTGTGATCCACCTCGACCGCGTCTACATCCCGGCCACGCAGCCGCGCGTGCGCGTGAAGGAAGTGCGCCTGCGGGGGCCCGGGCTCGATCGCGCCGTCATCGTCGATGACCGGTTCATCGGATTGTAGGCGCCGGGGGCTGAGGATGGCCGGGCGGCAAAAAAGGGGGGCCGGGACCCGCCATGAATGACTCTCGCCCTAAGTCATTCCGGCGTTGTTGGCCCCGGCCTGGATTCCAGCGCTGCCCGCAGCGCGCTTGTGCCGGTATATTCGGTTTCTCGCGTGGTTTACTTTAGAGATTTCTTTAGGTCGGTCAAGGGTTTTTTGGATATTTGTGGTCGTTTGAAGGTACGAATTCTGTCCGGTTTCCGGGTGCAGCGAGGCCGGGGCGGCTCACGACAAAGGCGGCGGCAGCATGGACTACATCGGCCACATCTTCCGCCCGCCCAGCGAGGCCGAGAGCCTGCTGCTGCAGGTGACCGTCGGCTGCAGCCACAACGGCTGCACCTACTGCGGCATGTACCGTGACCCGGTGCAGCGCTTCCGGATGAAGCCGCTCGACGTCGTGGCGCAGGACGTGGAAGAAGCCGCGGTCTACGATCGCGACGTGGAGCCGATCCGCCGCGTGTTCCTGTGTGACGGCGACGCCCTGGTGCTGCCCACGAAGAGGCTGCTCGAGATCCTGGCCCTGCTGCGTGAGCGGCTGCCGCAGGTGCGCCGCGTGGGCATCTACGGCGATGCGCGCACCATCCTGCGCAAGGACGACGGCGAGTTGGCGGCATTGCGCGAGGCGGGACTCGGCATCGTCTACCACGGCGCCGAAAGCGGCGACGACGAGGTGCTGCGCCGCGTGGACAAGGGCTCGGGCGCCGACGACGCCGTCGAGGCCGCGGCACGCCTGCGCCGCGCCGGCATCCGGCATTCGGTGATGGTGATGCTGGGGATCGGCGGCGTTGAACGCTCGCGCGAGCACGCCGAAGCCACGGCGCGGCTGCTGACGGCGATGGACCCGCCGTTCGTCGGCGCGCTGACCACCACGCTGGTGCCGGGCACGCCGCTGGCGGCCGAGGCCGACGCCGGCCGCTTCACGCTGCCGGACCCGTGGGGCATGCTCACCGAACTGCGCACGCTGGTGGCCGACAGTCGTTTGACGCGCTGCCGCTTCCACTCGAACCACGCCAGCAACTACGTGCCGTTGAGCCTGAACCTGCCCACCGATCGCGACGGCGCGGTGCGCGCCCTGGATGAGCTGCTGGCCGGGCGCGACCGCACGCGGCTGCGCCCGGAGCAGTGGCGGGGTCTGTAGCGGGAGCGGTGCGCTTACGAGTCGAGCATGGCCAGGATCTCCTGCGTCCTGCTCTCCATCAGCGCCTGGTCCCCGCGCGACTCCACGTTCAGCCGAATGACGGGCTCGGTGTTGCTCTGGCGCAGGTTGAAGCGCCAGGCGCCCATGTCCAGCGAGACACCGTCGACGCGGTCCATGGCCACCGCCGCCGGGCGGTAGCGCTCCTCCACGCGGCGCATCGCCAGGTCCGGGTCCTGGAGGCGGCGGTTGATCTCGCCGCTGGCCGGGTAGGCTGCCTGCATGGCGCGCACCAGGTCGGACAGCTTGCGGCCCGTGGCCGACATCTCCTCCACTACGCGCAACCAGGGCAGCATGCCGCTGTCGCAGTAGGCAAACTCGCGGAAGTAGTGGTGGGCCGACATCTCGCCGCCGTAGACGGCGTCCTCGCTGCGCATGCGCTCCTTCATGAAGGCATGGCCGGTCTTGTTCATCAGCGGCACGCCTCCCGCGCGCGTGACCATGTCGATGGTGTTCCAGGTCAGCCGCGGGTCGTGGACGATGCGTCCGCCGGGGTGGTTGCGCAGTGTTGCCGCCGCGAGCAGGCCCACCAGGTAGTAACCCTCGATGAAGGCGCCCGTCTCGTCGAAGAAGAAGCAGCGGTCGAAGTCGCCGTCCCAGGCCAGGCCCAGGTCGGCGCCGTGCTTCAGCACGGCCTCGCTGGTGGCGCTGCGGTTCTCCGGCAGGAGCGGGTTGGGGATGCCGTTCGGGAAGTTGCCGTCGGGCTCGGCGAAGACCGGGATGATCTCGACCGGCAGGCGCCCGGCCAGCGCCGCGACCACCGGGCCGGCGCAGCCGTTGCCGCCGTTGGCCACGATGCGCAGGGGCCTCAGCCGCGCCGGGTCTGTCTGCGCGACCAGGAAGTCGAGGAACTCGGGCAGCGTGTCGGCGGGCGTGACGGTGCCGCGCCTGCTGCCGGGGGTCAGGTCGCAGTCGATGGCGCCGGCACCGATATCGTCGAGCCCGCTGTCGCCGCTGATGGGGCGGGCGCCGTCCCTGACCAGCTTCATCCCGTTGTGGTCCATGGGATTGTGGCTGGCCGTGACCATGATGCCGCCGTCCAGGCCCCGCGCGAAGGTGGCGTGGTAGACCATCTCGGTGCCGCACTGGCCGATGTCGAGCACGTCGGCGCCGGCGTCGTTCAGGCCGCGCGTGAGCGCGGTCGCCAGCGCAGCGCTGCTGAGCCGGCAGTCGCGGCCGACGGCCACCGTGCGCGCCTTCAGGTAGCGGGCCGTCGACAGGCCGATGCGGTAGGCCAGGTCGGCGTCCAGTTCCGAAGGCACCTTGCCGCGGATGTCGTAGGCCTTGAAGCAGGCAGGTTTGGCCGGGCGTGCGGACATCGGGTGATTCTCCTTGGCGCTTGCGGGTCCAGGGCGCGATCATGGGCCGGCGCCCGGGCCGGGATGGCCGGCGCACGCCCCCTTCACTAACATGAATCGCGATGGCGGGCAAGGCGGGACCGGTTTGCGGCTGCTGCCCGGACCGCCGCGATGCGATCCGGGAACTCGAAACGATCCGGGAGAACTGCCGATGCGCCGCACGCTTCCCGCCGTCCTGACCGCCGTCGCGCTGAGCGCGCTGGCCGGCTGTGTCCAGTTCAGCTCCGACGTGAACATCGACGCGAAGGGCGGCGGCACCGCCACCGTGTCGATGTCGGTGGCCTCCGACGTGCTGGCCGCCCGCACCGAGCTGGACCGGATCGGCGGCGACGCCATGGGCATGGCGCTGCCCGTCTATGCCGACATCACGCGGCCCTACCTGGAGAAGCGCGGCGCCGGGCACGGCGTCACGGTGACGTCGTTCGCGAAGAGCACGGCGGCCGGCCGCGAGACGTTCAAGTGCTCGCTCGCCTTCGGCGACCTCAAGGGCATGTCGTGGGTGCTGAACGACATCTCCGGCGCGCTCGGCGGTGCCGGCCTCGGCATCGCGCGCGGCGAGGGCGGGAACCTGGTGCTGCGCTCGCGCCAGTACAACTTCCCGTCCGCGGCGAAGAAGGCGACCCCGACCCCGACGGCCGAGCAGTCGCAGCGGCAGGCCGAGCTGGCCACGACACTGATCGGCGCGATCGGTGAACTGGACGTCAAGCTGAACGTGACGGTGCCCGGCAACGTGGTCCGCAGCAACGCGCCGCTGGTGGCCGGTCGCACCTCGACCTGGGCCATCAACGCCGGCAACATGATGAACCAGCAGGATGTGTCGCCCGAGATCGTGTTTTCCGGGCAGGGACTGGCCATCAAGGTGACGGAGTAGTCCGCCGGTGACGGGCATGCGACGCGTCGAACTCGAATCCCGCGACCCGGACCTCTTCGCCGAGGTGGCGCGCGACTGTGCCGTCGGCTACCTCACCCTCGTGACCGCCGACGGCCGGCCGCGCTCCATCGCGCTGAACTTCGCCGCGCTCGGGCAGGACATCGTCTTCCACGGCGCGCTCTCGGGCGAGAAATTCACGCTGATGCAGGGCGCCCCCCGCGCGGGCTTCACCATGGTGAAGGAATACAGCTTCATCCCCAGCTACTGGAGCGCGCCCGACCACGCCTGCCCCGCCACCCACTTCTTCAAGTCGGTGGAGATCGACGGGCACGCGGTGGTGGTCGACGACCCGGAGTACAAGGCGCGCGCGCTGCAGGCCCTGATGGTCAAGATGCAGCCCGAGGGCCGGCACATTCCCATCGACCACACGCTGCCCATGTACCGCGGCGCGCTGGCGAAAGTGGGCGTGTTCCGGGTGATCAACGAGGGCTGGACAGGCAAGGCGAAGTTCGGGCAGAACGAACCGGCGCGCCTGCGCCGCATCTTCGTCGAGAAGCTGCGGGAGCGCGGCGCGCCGGTGGACCTGCTGACGGCAGGGGAAATCGAGAAGTCGCTCGTCGACACCCCACCGACCGATTGAATGCTTCCGGAAACCGCTACTCCAGCACTTCCGCCAGGAACGTCTTCATCGCCTGCCACGAACGCCGGTCGGCCGCCTCGTTGTAGGCCGCCCCGCGCGACGGATCGCTGCCCGCGCCCACCTGCGTGAAGGCGTGCACCGCGCCCGCATAGGCGATGAACTGGTAGTCGACGCCGGCCGCTTCCATCTCGGCCTGGAACCCGGTCACGGCCTCGGGTTTCACATACGGATCCACCGCGCCGTGACAGACCAGCACCTTCGCCTTCACGCCGCCCCTGGCCGCCGGCAGCGGCGTGTCGAGGCTGCCGTGGAAGCTGACCACCCCGCGCAGGTCGGCGCCCGATCGCGCCAGCTCCAGCACCGCTCCGCCGCCGAAGCAGTAGCCAGTAGCTGCGATGCGCTGCGCATCGACGCCCTTCTGCTTCTTCAGCTCGGCCAGGCCCGCCGCCACGCGGGCGCGCAGCAGCGCGCGGTCGCCGTAGTACTTGCCGGCTTCCTTCGCCGCAGCGGCGGTGTCGGCCGGGCGCACGCCCTGTCCGTAGACGTCGGTGGCCAGGGCCACGTAGCCCAGTTCGGCGAGCTTGCGGGCGCGCATCATCTCGTTCTCGGTCAGGCCCATCCACTGGTGCACGACCAGGACGCCCGGGCGGGGCCCGGCCAGGGCGTCGTCCCAGGCCAGGTACCCTCCAGGGTGACGCCTTCGTGCTGCCAGGTGACGGTCTTCGTCTGGACGGCGGCCGAGGCGGCGGTGGCGCCGAGGGCGATGGCGGGCTGAGGGCGATGGCGGCGCTGAGGGCAAGACGTCGCATGGCTGCTTCTCCCGTAAAATATCGAGTAAAACGCGGCTTCACAGGCGCGCACCACTGGCCCCGCGCCGGTGAACATGTATAATTGAGGCAGCCCTCCCCCGCGAATGCCCTCGGAAGGAACCGGAATGAACGCTGGCCGCCCCTCCCGGCCGCAGTCTCCCGCCGCCACACTGGTGTTTGTCGCGTTGTTCGTCGCCTGCGGTGTATCTGCGGTCGCCGCGGCGGCGCCCCCAGGTGTCGAGGCGCCGTTCGTCGTGCCCGACGATGCCGCCCGCCTCATCGCCCCGGGCTCGGCCCTGGTGGTGGCCGTCTCCTCGCTGGCCGCAGCCGAGACCGAGTGGCAGGCGCTGGCCGCCGCCTTCGGCAGCGTGCCCACCTCGCGCGACTATTCCCTGCTCTCGGCCTTCGGCGACGGCCTGCCCGGCTTCGCCGCCGTGGTGGACCATGATCGTCCCCTGTTCGTGGCCGTGGGCCTGGCCGGCCTGATGCTGGGCAGCGGGCCCGACTTCACCTTCGTCTTCCCGTTCCAGGGCGACCTGGCGCAGCTGCAGTTCCAGGGTCCCGGCAGCCCGTTCGTGAACCTGCAGCAGAGCGGCGGCTATGCGGCCCTTTCCAGTTCGGCGCTGCTGCGCCCGATGGCCCGGCCCACGGCCATCCCCCTGCCCGAGGGCGTGCTGGCTGCCACGCTCGACCTCGGCCTGTCGCTGAAGCTGGGCCTGCCGATGCTGGAAACGGGGATGATGCAGCTGGCCACGCCACGGCCCGACAGCACGGGCGCGCTGCTGCCGGCGATGATCACCGTGGAGGACGCCGAGGCGGTCAATGCCTCGCTGCGCACGGTAGCCCGCTGCGTGACGCGCCTCGACCTGGCGATCCGCCGGGAAGGCAATCGCCTGGTGACCATGGACCGCCTGCTGGTGGTGCCCGGGTCCGAGCTGTCGCCCGGCCCGCAGCCTTCGTTCAGCGAGGCGGCGCAGCTGACGTCGCTGCTGCCGCCCGGCTCGGACCTGGTGCAGGTGGCGGCCATGGACCTGACGCGCCCGTTCGCGGTGTTCGAGGCGCTCTACCTGTCCGACATGAAGCGCACGGCCGCGCAGTTGCCGCCCGACGCGGCGCGCGACTATCAGGCGTGGTACGGCGACTACCTGGGACTGGTGCCGCTGACCGCGCAGCCGGTGGCCGCGAGCCTGAAGGTGACCGACCGCGGCGCCGTGGTGCACGCCGTGATGAAGACCCGCGACGGCGCCGACGCCTTCCGCCGGGTGACCGGGCTGCTCGACCGGCTCTCGGCGCTGCCGGTGGCGCTGCGCCTGGAATCGCTGGCCGACGAGGGCTTCCCGGGCGCCGAAGTGCGGTCCTATCGCGTGAACCTGGATGCGGACGCCCTGCTGGCGCCGGTGCCGGCGGCGGCTGGCTCGCCGCAGGCCGTGCAGATGGCGCAGGTGGCGGGCCTGTTCAGCCGCCTCATCCCCGAAATCCGCCTGGCCCGCTCCGGCAACTACCTGCTGGCCAGTGCCGACAGCGATCGCGCGGCCCTGGGCGCGATGATCGCCGCCTGCCGCGACGAGGATCTTCGCGGCAAGGTGGACCCCCGCCCCTACGATGCGGCCGCGCGCGGCGACGGCCACGTGCAGGAAGTGATCGCCGGCGACCTGACCGCGATGTGGCGCTGGTTCGCCGGCCTGGCCGGCAACGTCGAGGGCGCGCCGCCGCTGCCGGCGCTCGAGGGCCTGGAGCCGCTGCCCTGCCGCCTGACCATGTCGGCCTGGGACGGCGGCTTTGCCGGCACGTTCTCGGTGGACCGCGACGACCTGCTGAGCCTGGCGCGCACGCTGGCGAGCGGGGTGCCGGCGCAGCGCTGACGACTTTCTGCACGTGATAGGCAAAGGGAGCGGTCTCGATGACCGCTCCCTTGTTTTGCGTCGGCGATGCTGCCTGGGCTAGGCCGCGCCGCCCGCCGTCGGCGCCGGCCGGCTCTTCAGTTCGCGGTCGATCAGGAACAGCCCGGCTCCGTCGGTGCCCACCATCTTGATCTTGCTGACGATGTCGTCGACGTTGGCCTCTTCCTCGACCTGCTCGGTCACGTACCATTGCATCAGGTTGTTCGTGGCGTGGTCCTTCTCGGACTGGGCGAGGTCGGCCAGCTTGGTGATGTTCGAGGTCATCAGCTTCTCGTGCGCCAGGGCGGCCTCGAACGCCGCCAGCGGCGTGGCCCATTCCTTGGGCGGCGCCTTGACGTCGGCCAGCACCACGCGACCGCCGCGGCTGATCACGTAGTCGAAGATCTTCAGGGCGTGGTCGTGCTCTTCCTGCGCCTGCAGGCGCATCCAATGGGCGCAGCCGTCCAGATGGTTGTCTTCGAAATAGGCCACCATCGCCTGGTAGATATAGCTGGAGTAGTACTCTTCGTTGATCTGCTGGTTCAGGGCTGCCAGGAGGTTGGTTTTGAGCATGGCCGGGCCTCCGCAAAACTAGGGTCGGTGTCGGTTCCGTGGCTTGCCGGAAAGATAACAGGCCGGCCGCCGCCGGGCCAGTGTCGGGATTGGCGATCGGGGTCCCGCCTGCTATCATGGGAACGGTTCTTCCCGGGCCGGCCCTCCCCGCCGCAAGGCGCTGTCGGGAGCGCACCTGGCCCCCATCACGGATGCCCGCCGCAGTGCCCGTTGCCCTGTGCGGCCGTTCCCGGACCGGGACGGTTGCGGGGCCGCGCCACGCAAAGGACCGCGAATGCCGAGAAAACCCGTCGCGAAGTTCGTCGTCGACCACCTGCAGATCCTGGACGAGAAGGGCCAGGTCGACGCGAAGCTGGACCCCGGCCTGCCCGCCGAGCGCCTGCTGGAGATGTACCGCTGGATGCGCCTGGCCCGCGAGCTCGATGAGCGCATGCTCAAGCTGCAGCGCCAGGGCCGGCTCGGCACGTTCCCGCCCAACACCGGGCACGAGGCCGTCAGCGTGCCCATCGCCATGGCGATGGGGCCGAAGGACTGGTTCGTGGGCGCCTTCCGCGAGACCGGTGGCCGGCTGGTGCGGGGCGAGCCGCTCACCTCGCCGCTCTTCTACTACAACGGCTGGGAAGAGGGCAACATCCTGCCCGACCCGGCGCTGCGCATCACGCCGATCAGCGTGGTGATCGGCTGCCAGATCCCGCAGGCCGCGGGGCTCGCGTACGCCGGCCGCTACAATGGCGAGGACAACGCCACCGTCTGCTTCATCGGCGACGGCGGCACCAGCGAAGGCGACTTCCACGAAGGCCTCAACTTCGCCGCCGTGTGGAAGGCGCCTGTCGTCTACATCGTACAGAACAACCAGTGGGCCATTTCCATTCCGCGCTCGGCGCAGACCTCCAGCCGCACGCTGGCCCAGAAGGCGCTCGCCTTCGACATCCCCTGCCTGCAGGTCGACGGCAACGACGCGCTGGCGATGTGGGTGGCCATCAACGAGGCGCTGGACCACGCGCGCTCGGGCAAGGGCCCGTTCCTGATCGAGGCGGTCACCTACCGCCTGATGATGCACACCACGGCCGACGACCCGAAGAAGTACCGCGACGAGGCCGAGGAGAAGTGCGCCTGGGAGAAGGAGCCGCTCATCCGCTTCCGGGCCTACCTGGCGGCACGCGGCATCTGGGACGACGAGCGCGACGCGGCGCTGGCCGCCGAGCTCAAGGAACAGGTCGACCAGGCCGTGCGCACCTTCGAGACGCCCACCGACTGGGCGCAGGACACGGCCTTCGACCACGTATACGGCACCGACCATCCGCACCTGCACGAACAGCGCGCCGAGTTCCTGGCCAACATGCGCTTCGACGGCGGCAAGGAGGCCGACCATGGCTAAGCTGACGATGGTGCAGGCCATCAACCTGGCGCTCGTGCAGGAAATGGAGCGCGACAAGAGCGTGCTGGTGCTGGGCGAGGACATCGGGCAGGACGGCGGCGTCTTCCGCGTGACCGACGGCCTGCTGGAGAAGTTCGGCAAGGAGCGCGTGCTGGACACGCCGCTGGCCGAGAGCGCCATCCTCGGCACCTCGATCGGCATGGCCATGGCGGGCCTGCGGCCGGTGTGCGAGATGCAGTTCTGCGGCTTCAGCTACCTGATGATGGGCCAGTACGAGGCCCACGCCACGCGCATGCGGGCGCGCACGCACGGGCAGATCACGCTGCCGCTGGTGGTGCGCATGCCGTACGGCGGCGGCGTCCGCGCGCTCGAGCACCACAGCGAGAGTCGCGAAGTCGTGTGGGCCCACCTGCCGGGCGCCAAGGTGGTGCTGCCGAGCGGGCCGCGAAACGCGCGGGCGCTGCTGGCGGCGGCCATCCGCGACCCGGACCCGGTCGTGTTCATGGAGCCCAAGCACTCGTACCGCGCCTTCCGCGAGGAGGTGCCGGACGAGCCCGAGGTGCTGCCCATCGGCAAGGCTCAGGTGGTGCAGGCGGGCACCGACGTGACGCTGGTCTCGTGGGGCGCCATGATGCGCCCGACGCTGAAGGCGGCAGCCGAGGTGGCGGAAAAGCGCGGCGCGTCGATCGAGATCATCGACCTGCTGTCGATCGCGCCGCTCGACGCCGCGACCATCTGCGATTCGGTGCGCCGCACCGGCCGCTGCGTGGTGGTGCAGGAAGCGCCGCGCAGCTTCGGGCCGAGCAGCGAGATCACGGCGCTGATCAACGACAAGGCGTTCCTCTACCTGGAGGCGCCGGTGGCGCGCGTGACGGGCTACGACGTTGTGACGCCCTACTTCGGGCGCGAGAAGCACTACATTCCCAGTGCCGGGCGCGTGGCGCGGGCGATCGAAGAGACACTCGACTACTGAACGGCACCGACGGGAGGCCGCCTTGTTCGAATTCAAGCTGCCCGACCTGGGTGAAGGCATCGCCGAGGGCGAGATCCTCAAGTGGCACGTGACCGAGGGCGGCGACGTCGTCGAGGACGCGCCGCTGGTCGATGTCGAGACCGACAAGGCCGCCGTCACCATCCCCTCGCCGCGCGGAGGGCGCATCGCCTCGCTGCGCGGCAAGGTGGGCGACACGGTGAACGTGGGCGATGTGGTCGTGGTGATCGACGACGGCGCCGGGGCGAAGGCTGGGGCCGTTGCGCCTGCCGCGGCGAAGCCCGTGGCGGCCGCGCCGGCTGCGGCGGCAGTTGCGCCGGCGCAAGTGGGTGGCCAATCCGTGGGTGGCCAGTCCCCTGCCCCGTTGCCGCGCCTGCAGCCGCCGGCCCGCGGCGCCCGGTGCCCGCGGCGCCTGCCACGCGACGCCTGGCCCGCGAGCTGAAGGTGGACATAAACCAGGTGCCGGCCACCGGGCCTGCCGGGCGCGTGACGCCCGAGGACGTGCACCGCTTTGCGGCCGGCGGCAGCGCGGCGCCGGCCCCCGCGGCGGCGCCGGTAAAGCACGCCCCGCCCCCGCCCGAGCATGTGGCCGCCCGCGAGGTGCGCGACGACACGGCGTTCGCCGAGTTCGCGGCCCACGCCTCGGCCACCATCCCGTTCCTGGAACTGGAGCCGCTGCCCGACTTCCGGCACGAGGGCCCGGTGCAGATCGAGGCGCTGCGTTCGATCCGCCGCAAGGTGGCGCGCAAGATGGTCACCAGCATGACGCTGGTGCCGCACGTGGCGCACATGGACGACGCCGACGTGACCGAACTGGAGAACTTCCGCCTGCGCGAGCGCGAACGGCGGCAGGGCGCCGCCGGCGGCAAGCTGACCCTGATGGCCTTCGTCATCAAGGCCGTGACCGCGGGCCTGCGGGCCACGCCGGCGTTCAATGCCAGCCTGGACCCGTTCAAGGAAGAGATCATCTACAAGAAGTACTACAACATCGGTTTCGCGGCGGACACGGGCCGCGGGCTGGTGGTGCCGGTGATCCACGGCACGGACACGCGGAGCATCGTCAACATCAGCGAGCAGATCGCCGACAAGGCCGCGCGCGCGCGGGCCGGCACGCTGCCGCCCGACGAGATGCGCGGCGGCACGTTCACGATCACGAACGTGGGGCCGCTCGGCGGCACGGCGCTGCTGGCGACGATCAACTATCCCGAGGTCGCCATCCTCGGCATGGGACGCGTGCAGGAGAAGCCGGTGGTGCGCGACGGCCAGATCGTCATCCGCAAGATCCTGCCCCTGACGCTGGCCTTCGACCATCGCGTGGCCGACGGCGCCGACGCCGCCCGCTTCGTGGGCGAGCTGGCGCGCCAGCTGTCGGACCCGAACCTGCTGCTGCTCGAGACGTGAACCGGGAAAGGCACTGCACATGGTGATGGGAAGCCTGCGCGAGGAGACCGAGGTCGTCGTCATCGGCAGCGGCCCCGGCGGCTACGTGGCGGCGCTGCGCCTGGCGGACCTGGGCAAGAACGTGCTGCTGGTCGAGAGCCGCGAGCGCCCCGGCGGCACCTGCCTGCTCGAGGGGTGCATTCCCTCCAAGGCGCTGATCCATACGGTGGAGATCCGCGAGACGGCGCGGCGGGCCGCCGAGTTCGGGCTCACGTTCGACAACGTGCAGATCGACACGGACAAGCTGCGCGAGTGGACCGCAGGCATCGTGCAGGGCCTGAGTGACGGCATCCGCGGCCTGCTCAAGCGGCGCGGCGTGACGGTGCTGCGCGGGCACGCCCGGTTCACCTCGTCCACCTCGCTGGCGCTGGAAGGCGGCGAGGTGAGCGGCGTCGACTTCAAGCAGGCCATCATCGCCACCGGTTCGAGCCTGAACCGGCTGCCGGCGGGCATTGTGCAGTCGGTATGGTCGAGCGCCGATGCGCTGAAGCTGCCGTACGTGCCCGAAAGCCTGCTCGTGGTGGGCGGCGGCTACATCGGGCTGGAGATGGGCCTGGTCTACCAGGGCCTGGGCTCGAAGGTCTCGGTGGTCGAGTTCTTCCCGCGCCTGCTGATGGGCGCCGACTTCGACCTGGTCGACGTGATGGTGGGCCAGGTCTCCGAGCGGCTGGAAGAGATCATGGTCGACTCGAAGGTGCTGTCGATCGTCGAGGTTGCCGGCGGCGGCAAGGATGGCGGCGGATACGACGTCGAGATCGAGCACGCCGGGGCGAAGACGCGCAAGCACTACGCGCAGGTGCTGGTGGCCATCGGCCGGCGGCCGAACTCCGACGACATCGGCCTGCAGAACACGCGCGTGAAGACCGACGACAAGGGCTTCATCCTCACCGGCCCGGACTGCCGCACCGACGAGCCGAACATCTTCGCGATCGGCGACGTGGCCACCGGCCCCATGCTGGCGCACAAGGCCAGCCGCGAGGGCAAGGTGGCGGCCGAGGTCATCGCGCACGGCACGGCGGCCTTCGACAACCGCGCCATTCCCGCCGTGGTGTTCACCGACCCGGAGGTCGCCTGGACCGGGCTGACCGAGAGCGAGGCCGAGCAGCAGGGCATCAAGGTGAACATCGGGCGGTTCCCGCTCTCGGCGCTCGGGCGCGCACGCACGCTGGGCCGCACGGACGGCCTGGTGAAGGTGATCGCCGAACCGGAAACCGGGCTCATCCTCGGCGTGGGCATGGTCGGGCCCATGGCCAGCGAGCTGATCGCCGAAGGCACGCTCGCGGTCGAGATGGGCGCCACGCTCGAGGACATCATGGTGACCATCCACCCGCACCCGACGCTCTCGGAGGCCTTCATGGAGGCGGCCGAGGTTGCGGCCGGCGAGGCGGTGCACATCAACCCGCCGCGCAAGGTGCGCTAGGGTGACCCGGATATTGCCCTACGAGGTCGAGGACGACCTGGTCGACGAGGCGCGCGCCACCGGGCGCGCGCTTTGCCGCGTGTACCGGCCGCAGGAAGTGGCGGTGGTGCTCGGGCGCGGCGGCGACGCCGAACGTGAACTGCACCTGGACGCCATCGACGCCGACCACGTGCCGGTGTACCGGCGTCCCGGCGGCGGCGGCGCTGTGGTGCTCGACCCGGGCAACGTCGTCGTGACACTGGTGCTGCCGATGCCGGGGCTGGGCGGCATCCCGGTGGCGTTCAAGGCGGCCTCGGACCTGGTGATCGCCGCCCTGGCGGCCTGCGGCGTGCCCGGCGTGGTGCAGCGCGGCGTCTCGGACCTGGCGCTGGGCGACCGCAAGCTGGGCGGCTCGTGCCTGCGCCGCGAACGGGGCCTGGCGCACTACACGACGACGCTCCTGGTGGCGCCCGACCTGGCGCTGCTGGACCGCTACCTGCAGCATCCCCCGCGGGAGCCGGAGTACCGGGCCGGGCGGGTGCATGGGGATTTCGTAACCTCGCTGGCGGCTGCCGGTTCTCCTTATAGCGCGAGTAGTTTGACAGCCGACCTATACGGAAAGCTGCATATTCTGCTAATTGATCCCCGATTTTGATAATTTGCCGGATTATGGCCGCTTAGCAGTTTTCCTCAGGAACAAATGCTGTTAAGATGTCGGCGATCGGGGGAGAATACTGTCTCAGCAGCCCGGGTGCCCGATCGCCCGCCCAGGCTGTTGTCAGCTGATGTCCGGGGGACGAAAGTGGCACAAGCCGCCATGCAGAACCAGACCTACAGATTGCTGATCGTCGATGACCATCCGCTGGTCCGTTCCGGCATTCGCGCCATCCTGCAGCTGGAGTCGGATCTCGAGGTCTGCGGCGAGGCCGAGAACCAGGAACAGGCGCTGGAGCTCATCGAGAGCGAGCAGCCCGACCTGGTGCTGGTCGACATCACGCTGAAGAACAGCAGCGGGCTGACCCTGCTCAAGGAACTGCAGGCCCGCTATCCGCATATCCTGACCCTGGCCGTGTCGATGCACGACGAGTACACCTATGCGGTGCGCTGCCTGAAGGCCGGGGCCAAGGGCTACATCATGAAGCAGGCCGGCACCGAGCGCATCCGCGACGCGATCCGTTGCGTGCTCGAGGGCGGCACGTACCTGAGCGAGAAGATGACGCAGTCGGCTGTCGAGCAGCTGGGCACCGGCCGCGCGCCGGGCGTCGCCTCGCCGGTCGAGGTGCTCAGCAACCGCGAGCTGGAGCTGTTCCAGCTGACGGGCCAGGGCAAGGAGATCGCCGAAATCGCCGAGATCATGCAGATCAGCCCGCGCACCGTCGAGGTGCACCGCTCGCACATCCAGAAGAAGCTGGGGCTGCGCACCAGCACCGACATCTTCCAGGCTGCGTACGAGTGGCTGCGGCAGTCGGGGATCCCGCCGTAGGCTGGCCGCCCTGGTGAAATCGCAAGGCCGCGCCCCGGTTCGGGGCGCGGCCTTTTCCTTCGCGGCAGCGTCCCTACTCCCCGATCTGCGTGACCGCCCAGCCGCGCTCGCGCAGCAGGCTCGGCAGGCCGCGCTGGCCGGCGAAATGGCCGGCGCCGACGACCACGAAGACATCCTCGTCGCCGCGCAGCCAGGAGTCGAGGCTGTCGGCCATCGTGACGTTGCGATCGTCGAGCAGGCGGCGGTAATAGGCCACCATGCGCGGGTCGTCGCCCGCCTGGTCCTGCATAAGCTCGTCCATGGCCGCCGCGTCGCCGTCCTGCCAGGCGGTGACCATGCGCGAGGTGAGCGTGTCCAGGGAGTCGATCTCCGCCAGCATGTTCTCCACGAGGATGTCGTCCAACTCGTCGTCGACGTCCAGGAACAGGGCCATCTGCGCCTCGACCTCCTCGAGTTCACGCACGGCCTTGCCCTGTGCCCGCGCCGCCTCCAGGAAGTGCATGTCGATGCCCAGCCCCGGGTCGAAGCCCTGCCGGCCGTAGGCCTGCATGATGACCATCATGGAAACCAGGCCCGGCTGCATCCGCTCAAGCACCGACATGGGCAATTCCATCTCTGCGGCCAGGGCCTCGAGCCCGGCCCAGTTGGCGGGCGTCAGGCGGTCGCGCAGGGTCAGCGAGTCGGGCAGCGTGCCGCGTTCGAGCATCAGCCGCGCGATGGCCGCCTGGTTCGCCGGCGACACCGGATCCAGCTCGACGGCCAGCACCGGCGCCGCGGCGAAGGCCTGTTCGATGGGCGCCGGCAACGGGAAGAAGTCGGGCCGCCCGACGTGGATCGAGCCGACCATGGTGACCTTGGCGCCGGGACCGCTGGCCTCCCAGAGGAACAGCGGGGCGCCCCGGGCCGGCGGCGCCAGCAGGGCCAGCGCCGCCAGCGCCGGGACCAGGCGCCGGACGGACCGGTGTCGGAGTATCGGGCCGCCCGCGCCGCTCACTTGCCGCTCCCCGATTTCAGGAAGCGGTAGAAGTCGGCGTCGGTCGAGAGCACCAGCGAGCTGGTGCTGTCCATCGTCGTGGTGTAGGCCTGCATCGTCTTGAGGAACTCGTAGAACGACCGCGAGTCGGCCGAGCGGTTGTAGGCCGAGGCATACACCGCCGTGGCCTTGGCGTCGGCCGCGCCCTTGATCTCCTGCGCCTGGCGGTAAGCCTCCGAGCTGATGCGCAACAGCTCGCGGTCCTTCTCGCCGCGGATGCGGAACGCCTCGCCCTGGCCTTCACTGCGGAAGCGGTCGGCCACGCGTTCGCGCTCGGCAATCATGCGCTCGTAGACCTTACGCTGCACCTCGTCCACGTAGTTGACGCGCTTGAACTCGATGTCCAGGATCTCCAGGCCCAGGTCGGTCGTCCGCGCCCGCGCGTTGGCCAGGATCTCCAGGCGGATGTCATTGCGGCCCTCGGCGATCTGGGTCAACGCGGACTCGTCGCTGGCCTGGGTCTCGGTGAGCACGGCGGCCCGGTTCGAGGTGCGCACCAGCTGCACCAGGTCGTACTTGGCGATGGCGTTGCGCGTCTCACCGTCGAGGATGTCGTCGAGCCGCGTCTGGGCGCCGCGCTCGTTGTGCAGGCGCTGGAAGAACAGCAGCGGATCGGTGATGCGCCAGCGCGCGTACGTATTCACCCAGATGAACCGCTTGTCGCGCGTCGGCAACTGGTTGGGTTCGCCGTCCCATTCCAGGTAGCGCTTCTCGAACCGGTGCACCTTCTGGATGAACGGCGTCTTGAACTTGAGCCCGGGCGAACTGATGGGCGGGCCCACCGGCTTGCCGAACTGGGTCAGGATGACCTGCTCGGGCTCCTGCACCACATAGGCCGACATCGCCAGGACCAGCACGGCCACCGCGACCAGCACGAGGATCAGCTTCTTCATGTCAGCGACCTCCCCGGCCGGCGGCCTTGGCATCGAGGTTCAGCAGCGGCAGCACGCCGCGCAGATCGTCGTCGACGATCACCTTGCTGCGCACCTGCGGCAGCACCTGCGCCATCGTCTCGAGGTAGATGCGTTGCCGCGTCACCTCCGGCGCCTTGCGATAGGCTTCGTAGATGGCGTTGAAGGCGGCGGCATCGCCCTCGGCACGATTCACGCGGTTGAGCGCGTAGCCCTCGGCCTCCTGGATCGTCTGCTGGGCCTCGCCACTGGCCTTCGGGATCTCGCGATTGTATTCGGACTGCGCCTGGTTGATCAGCTTCTCCCGTTCCTGCTGCGCCTCGTTGACCGCGTTGAAGGACGGCTTCACCGGGTCGGGCGGGTTGATGTCCTGCAGCACGACCTGGTCGACGCTGATGCCCGTCTGGTACTGGTTGCACATTTCCTGCAGTTCGACCTGCACCTGTGCCGCCACTTCGGCACGCCCGATGGTGAGCACCTCGTTGACGGTGCGGTCGCCCACCACGCGGCGCATGACCGCCTCGCTCATGTCGCGGAACGTCTCCTGGACGTTGCGCACCTCGAACAGGAACTTGTAGGGGTCGACGATGCGGTACTGCACCACCCACTCGACCAGCGCCGCGTTGAGGTCGCCGGTGAGCATGCTCGATTCCTCGATGAACGACTTCGTCGAGTACTCCGTATGGATGCCGGCCCGCACGGTGCGGAACCCGAACTCCTCCTTGAGCTGGCGCTGGATGGGCACCTTGCGCACGCGCTCGATGCCCAGCGGCATCTTGAAGTGCAGGCCCGGCTCCGTGACCCGATCATACTTGCCGAAGCGCAGCACCAGTCCGGCCTCTTCCGGATCGACGGTGTAGAAGCCCGAGAGCATGACCGCCAACGCCACGACCACGACCAGCAGGTTCGCCACCAGGCGCGGCCTGGGCTTCGGGAAGCGGAAGTTGGGTACCTGGACCCGCGGCGCCTGGGGCCGGAAGGCGTTCTGGAAATCGTCGTTCCCCGTCATGGACACTCCTTGCGGCAGGGCAGTCGGGCGGCGCCGTCGCGCGCCGGGAAGGCAAATGACATTGTACCGGCAAGTAACCGGGCGGGCACAGGATTATTCGATGCGGGGCAGGCGGGGAACTACAGGTTGAACAGCGCCGCGGCGTTGGCCGAAGTGGCGGCCGCCAGCGATTCGACGGTCTGGCCTCGCAGCAGCGCCACCGCGCCTGCGACTTCGTGCACGTGGCGCGGTTCGGTCTGCTCGGGCGTCACGTTCTCGAGGCCGATGGCCGGCGCGTCGGTCTCCAGAACCAGGCGGTCGAGCGGTATGGTGCGCGCGGCACGGCGCACCTGCTGCGCCCGCGGGTGCGTGGCGGCGCCGCCAAGGGCGATGTGCAGCCCCACGTCGACGAACCGGGCAGCCAGTTCCGGCCCGCGCGAGTACGCATGCACCACGCCGCGCAGCCGGCCGCGATGACGGCCGACGGCCGTGAGCATCTCCTCGAAGGCCCCGCGGCAGTGCAGGATGACCGGCAGGTCGAAGTCGGCCGCCAGGGCCAGCTGGCGTTCGAGCAGGGGCATCTGTTCGACGAGGCCGCTGGAGCTGATCTTCGTGTCGAGGCCGATCTCGCCGATGGCCGCGGGCCTCTGCCGCCCGATACGGCCGGCCAGGTGCTCGAGCAGGCTGTCGAGCGCCGCGGCGCGGGCCGCTTCGGCCGCGGTACTGCCGGGAAAGGCGGCCGGCGGCACCGTGGCGCCCTCGAGCGCCGCCACCTGCGTGGGCAGGTCGTGCGCCAGCCAGGGATGCAGCCCCAGCCCCACGACCACGCCGGGACGGACGGCCAGCCGCGCCAGTTCGGCCCAGCAGGGCGCGTCGTAGGCGGGCACCACCACCTTCATGACGCCGACGGCGGCGGCGCGCGCGAGCACACCGTCGGTGTCGTGGTTCAGCGGCGGGTGGTTCAGGTGGCAGTGGGTGTCGACGAGGTTCATGATCGCCGTGCCGTTCTTTTTCCCGCCAGCAACGACCGAAGCAGCTTCACCCACCCCGACCAGCCGCGGGCTTCGGGTTTGAGCCCGAGCGAGGTGGCCGCCTGGGCCATCGCGTCCTCGAGCAGGGCATCGTGGAGCGGACGGTAGATGATGGGCCAGGACATCACGGCAGCGCCTTTCGTCTCCATCTGCAGGGCATGGCGCAACACAACCTCCCGCCCTCCCGAGCCCAGGACCTCGAACCCGTGGTGCCCGTCGAACCCCGCCGGACCCGTGAACCGGAAGCGCACCGACGCACCCGGCTCATGGGACTCGACCACGTAGCGGATCGGCCCGTGGCCGCCCCTGGCGCCGACGCCCAGGGGTCGATCGAAGGCCATGCGTGGCCACAAGCGGTGAGGCCAGAGCCGGTCGTCGGCCGAAGCGAGCGAGTCGATCAACGAACCGACCGCGCTTGCAGGCGCGGCGAACCCCGTTCGTGGATGTTGAGGACTTTCAATGAGGCCCCCGGTTACGGTGCGATCAATCCCATGGTTGTGCCGCACACGTCCTTGAAGTAACCGAATGTCCCCAGGCCGGGAACGGACATGGCGTCGCCGAGGCGCTGGCCGCCGGCGGATTCGATCTCCGCGAGCTTGGCGGCGGCATCGCCGACATGGATGTAGGCCACCGCAGGCATGGCGGGCGTGTGCGACTGGAAGACGCCGGGCACACCGGCGCCGGCGTCGAACGCCATGTACTGCGGCATGGTCTCCAGCGCGCCCCAGCCGAACACGCGGCCGAAGAACGTCGCGGCCGCCGCGCCGTCGGCGGCGTACATCTCCAGCGAACACACCGAACCGAACGGAGGCCGGGGATTGCTGCCGAAAGGCATTTCCATGCGGGGCATCCCCACGGGGATCGGCGCCTCGATGAGCCCGTAGATGGTGCCGGAGTTGTCCTTGAACCGCGCCAGCGTCCCGGCCATGGGCATGGTCCAGGGTGCGCGCTCGACGGCGCCGCCGGCGGCGGTCACTTCTTCGAGGGCGGCCGCAACGCTGTCGACGCGGATGAACGGCACCACGCCGGGAAAGCCCTCCGGCGTGCCGGCGCGCAGCGACACCGAGGGCCCGGCCGGCGCCAGGGCGACCACGATCTCGGGCGAGGCCGGCATCATCTGCCAGCCGAAGACCCGGCTGTAGAACGCGGACGACGCGGCGAGGTGGTTGGCCGCAACGGCGACCATCACCACCGGATGCCTTCCGGAGCCGGCGGGGACCTGGTTCATCGGGTTGCTCATCGGGACCACCCTGGTGGCTGGGGTACGGGACCAACAAGGTTCCTTCAATTCGTGATTCCGGCAAGGGGAACCGGCCTGCGGACCGCGCCGCTCTTGATCAATCGTTACAGAACCTGCACATCGAACCGTGAACCCTGACGATTTGAGAACTCAATATCAGCCCCCAAGGAGCCGAAATAGGGTGGACGGTGGCAGAAAAGGCATCATATTGGACGGGTTGAAAAAAGCCTACCGCGGCAGGATTCCCAAGGGAGAAGCAAGAATGACGAATCAAGAGAAGGTTGCCGACTACAAGGTCGCGGATATCGGTCTGGCGGATTTCGGACGGCGCGAGATCGCCCTGGCCGAGACCGAGATGCCGGCCCTGATGGCCCTTCGTCGCAAGTACAAGGCGGAACAGCCGCTCAAGGGCGCGAAGATCCTCGGTTGCATCCACATGACCATCCAGACGGCCGTGCTGATCGAGACGCTGATCGACCTGGGCGCCGAGGTGCGCTGGTCGTCGTGCAACATCTTCTCGACGCAGGACCACGCTGCGGCGGCCATCGCGGCGGCCGGTACCGCCGTCTACGCCTGGAAGGGCCAGACGGTCGAAGAAGGCGAGTGGTGCATCGAGCAGACGATCCTGAAGAACGGCCAGCCCTGGGCGGCCAACATGATCCTCGACGACGGCGGCGACCTGACGGGCATGGTGCACCAGAAGTACCCGCAGATGCTGAACAGCATCCACGGCATCACCGAGGAGACCACGACCGGTGTGCATCGCCTGCTCGAGATGCTCGAGAACGGCGAACTGAAGGTGCCGGCGATCAACGTGAACGACTCGGTCACGAAGTCGAAGAACGACAACAAGTACGGCTGCCGCCACAGCCTGAACGACGCCGTGAAGCGCGGCACCGACATGCTGCTCGCGGGCAAGAAGGCCCTGGTCGTCGGCTACGGCGATGTGGGCAAGGGCTCGGCCCAGAGCCTGCGGCAGGAAGGCATGATCGTCAAGGTGAGCGAGATCGACCCGATCTGCGCCATGCAGGCCTGCATGGACGGCTACGAGGTCGTTTCGCCCTATGTGGACGGGATCAACACCGGCACGGCCGCGGGCATCGACAAGGCCCTGATGGGCACCATCGACCTGCTGGTGACGACCACCGGCAACGTGAACGTCTGCGATGAGCACATGCTGGCGGCGATCAAGCAGGGCGCCGTGGTCTGCAACATCGGCCACTTCGACAGCGAGATCGACACGGCCTTCATGCGCCGCACCTGGCAGTGGTCCGAGGTCAAGCCGCAGGTGCACCGCATCCAGCGCGACAAGAACAACGCGGACAACTACATCCTGCTCCTGTCGGAAGGCCGGCTGGTCAACCTGGGCAACGCCACCGGGCATCCCTCGCGGATCATGGACGGCTCGTTCGCCAACCAGGTGCTGGCCCAGATGCACCTCTACGGCCGCCGCTGGGCCGACAAGAAGACCGAACCGCTCTCGGTGACGGTGCTGCCCAAGAAGCTGGACGAGGAAGTCGCGGCCGAGATGGTGCGCGGGTTCGGCGGCGTGGTCACCAGGCTGACGCCGGTGCAGGCCAAGTACATCAACGTGAAGGTCGAAGGGCCGTTCAAGAAGGACGACTACAAGTACTAGCAGGGGTACGGGTGGTCGCCGCCGGGCGCCTTTGATCCTACCTTGGGGGCTCCCTCGCCGGATCGGCTGAGGGAGCCTCCTTTTTCAGATACCGGTCAAGGCCCGGGACGGGGCGCCCGAAAACAAGGTTGATCGCGTCCGCGCAACAACCTACGCTCACGGCAGGCGTGTCTGGCGCCACCGCAGGGACCGAGACGAGGTACGAACGCATATGCCCAAGATCCTTACCGTGATCGGTACGCGCCCCGAAGCCATCAAGCTGGCCCCCGTCCTTCAGGTCTTCGCGCGGCGCAGCGAAGTCATCGACAGCCGGGTCTGCGTCACGGCGCAGCATCGCGAACTCATGGACCAGGTTCTTGGGCGGTTCGGCCTCCAGATCCACCACGACCTGGACATCATGGCGCCGAAACAGACGCCTTCGGACGTGGCAGCCGCCATCCTCATCGGCATGCAGCCCGTGCTGGCGCAGGAACGGCCCGACTGGGTGATCGTGCAGGGCGACACGACCACGGCGGCGATGGCGGCGCTGGCCGCGGCCGGCTGCGGCTACCGCGTGGCCCACGTCGAGGCGGGCTTGCGCACTTTCGACCGCTCGCAGCCCTTCCCCGAGGAGCTGAACCGCTGCCTGATCGCCCAGATGGCCGACCTGCACCTGGCGCCGACGCCGCGCGCGCGCGACAACCTGCTGGCCGAGGGCATCCCTGCTGAGCGGATCCTGGTGGTGGGCAACACCGGGATCGACGCCCTTTTCGACACCGTGGCCGGGCTCGGGCCCGAGGCATTGCCACCCCCGCTGGGCACGCTGCCCGCGGACGCCCGGCTGGTGCTGGCCACGGCCCACAGGCGCGAGAACCTGGGCGAACCGTTCGCGCGGATCTGCGCCGCGCTGCGCGACATCGCGGCACTTGACGAGCGCATCCATGTCATCTACCCCTTGCATCCGAGGCCGGAGATCAGGCTGGTGGGCCAGCAGCTCCTGGCCGATGCACCGCGGGTGGTCCTCTGCCAGCCGCTCGATCACCTGAGCCTCGTTCGCGTGATGCTCAGGTCCGAACTGGTCATCACCGATTCGGGCGGCATGCAGGAAGAGGCGCCCACGCTGGGGCGGCCCGTGCTCGTGATGCGTGAAGTGACGGAACGCCCCGAGGCCATCGAGGTCGACGCGGCACGCCTGGTGGGCACCGACCGCGAAGAGATCGTGGCGGCCGCCCGTCATTTCCTCGGCGGCGGCTTCGCGCCGGCCCATCGCAGCCGTCCGCCGCAGTGCTACGGTGACGGCCGGGCTGCCGAGCGCATTGCGGCAGCGCTGCTGGGCGAGACGGTCGAGCCGTGGGTGCCCCAGGTCTCGGTGGCCGGCCGACGGTAGAACAGCGGGAGAATCAATGGACTCCGAACGCAGCGCCGAGCACGACCTCAAGGCCGGCTATGCGCACTGGTGGGTGCTGCCGGTCATCGTGATCACGATGTTCGCGGCAGCTGTGGTGGCCGTGGTGCTGGCCATGCCCGTTGAGGACCTGCCGCTGCCCGATCCGGCGCGGCCCCTGTACGTGCGCATCATGCTGGCCGCGCTGTACCTGATCATCGCCATCGTCGTGGTCAACCTGCTCCGCCACTACTACTTCACGCTCAACCGCCTGTTCGGCCGCCAGCGTCATCCGTACCTCGATCTCGAGACGGCCGAGTGGCCGCACGTGACGATCCTGATCCCGGCCCACAACGAGGAGCGGGTGATCAGCGACATCCTGACGGCGCTGCTCGAAGTGGACTACCCGCACGACCGGCTGCGCATCATGCCGCTGAACGACCGCAGCACCGACGGCACCCGCGAGATCATCGACGGCTTCGCCCGCGACCACGCCGGGCTCATCAAGCCGTTCCACCGCGAGGACGGGTTGGCCGGCAAGGCGGCGGCACTGCAGGACGCCCTGCCGCTCATCACCGACGACATCGTGCTGGTCTTCGACGCCGACTACATTCCCGGCCGCGGGCTCATCAAGCAGCTCGTGGCACCGTTCTTCGACCCCGAGGTCGGAGCGGTGATGGGCCGCGTCGTGCCGCTGAACGCCGACGTGAACCTGTTGACCCGCCTGCTCGACCTGGAGCGCGCGGGCGGCTACCAGGTGGACCAGCAGGCGCGCATGAACCTGGGCCTGGTGCCGCAGTACGGCGGCACGGTCGGCGGCATTCGCCGGCGCGCGGTCGAGGCGGTGGGCGGCTGGGACGTGCGCAGCCTGGCCGAGGACACCGACATCACCATGCGGCTGCTGCTGGCGGGCTGGAAGACGGTGTACCAGAACCGCTCCGAGTGCTACGAGCAGGTGCCCGAGACCTGGCGCTCCCGGATGCGGCAGATCTTCCGCTGGGCGCGCGGGCACAACCAGGTGCTGCGCAAGTACGCCGGGCGGCTCGTGTTCAACCGGCGCACGCGCCTGGCGGAGAAGATCGACGGCCTGCTGCTGCTGAACATCTACCTGATGTCGCCCATCGTGGTGCTCGGCTGGGTCCTGGGCGTGGTGCTGTGGTACCTGGGCGTGACCAAGCCCGGGCTCATCGTCATCCTGGCGGTGACCGGCTACAGCACGCTCGGCAATTTCGCGGTCTTCTTCGAGATCGCCGCCGCGACCTACCTGGACGGCACGCGTTCGCGGGTACGCCTGCTGCCGTTCATCATGGCCGGCTTCCTGGTCAGCCTCATGGCCGTGGCGCGGGCGACGGTGACGCAGCCGTTCGCGCGTCCCACCCGGAACGTGCACTGGCACAAGACCGAGCGCAGCGAGCGGAGGTCGCGATGGGTGTAGGCCTGGCCATCCTCGTCTTCCTGGCGCTGGTACTGGGTTGGACGCTGCTGCCGTTCATTCCGGGCTGGCGCGAACTGACCCGCAAATCGGATGCCGAGGCCTTGCCGGTGCAGCGCCGCTCCGAGGTCGAGGTGCGCCACTTCGCGCAGGGCTTCCGCGCCTACCTGGACCGGACGCTGAAGGGGATCATGGAACGGAGCCGCAGCGAAGGCGCGGCCCTGACCGGTGAACTGGCCGACGGCACGCCGTATCTCGTGACCCAGGGCGGCAACGCCGACGCGGACCTTGCCGCCGACGAGCGTGCGTACTGCACCCGGCTCATCGTCGCTGCGAACGACCTGCGGCTGCCGGCCGACTGGGTGCATGCCGGCGAGGTTTATGCCGCGGGCAACCTCACCGGCGGCGCGCGCAGCGTCTACCGTGCGGCCATGGCCGACGGCTCGCTGACGCTGGCGGCCGGCAGCGCGTCGCTGCGCTGGCTGCACGCCGGGCGGGCCCTCACGGCCGGCGAAGGCTGCCGCCTGTGCGGCCGCGTGTCCTCCGATGCGTCGGTGCACCTGGAGCCGGGCTGCGGTTTCGAGCGCCTGAATGCGCCCGTCATCACGTTCGGCGCCGCGGCCCCCGCGCCGGGGCCCCTTGGCGTCGCCCCCGACGCGGCGCCGCTGGTGGAAGCCGACATTCACGGGCTGGTCGACACCACGGGCGGTCGCTGGCTGGTGAAGGGCGACTTCGAACTGCCGGCCGGCCGTCGGCTCGAGCACGACCTGGTCGTCGACGGCACCGTGATCCTGCGTGAAGGCTCGCACCTGCAGGGCAGCCTCAAGAGCCACGGGCGGTTCAGCGCCGAACGCGGCGTGACCGTGACGGGCAGCATCGTCGGGCAGCGCGACGTCGCGTTCGGCGCGGGCTGCCGCATCGGCGGCCCCATCGTCAGCGAACAGGCGCTCACGCTCGGCGCCGGTTGTGTCGTGGGCTCGGCGGCGGCACCAACCACGGCCAGCGCGCTCGACATCCGGATCGAGCAGGGCGTGCGCTGCCACGGCACCGTCTGGGCCCACCGCCGGGGCGATGTCGTGCGGCCGCCCGAAAAGGCACTCGACCAGCGACTGGACCACCTGAGTCGGCGGGGCTTCCGCGGCGGTTTCATCCCCCGGCACCGCGCCCTGCTCTCGTCGCCCCGCAACGGCGGCAAGATCCTGACCTCGGCGCTGCTGGTGCTGGCGTTCTGGCTGCTGCTGTTCGTGACCCGCGGCGGTGTCGCACGCCTGTGGCTGGCGATCATGGACTTCTGGCAGTCGGTCGCCGGCATGGGCGGCTCCACGAGCATGGTTACATACAAGCTGGCCGGACTGGGTTTCGAGGTGCCGTACCTGGGCTTCGGGGCGGGGCTGCCCGGCAACCTGGCCTGGCTGATCGGCGCCGGCATCACCTCGGTGGTGCTGGTGGTGTCGCTGCTGCTGCCCCACCGCTTCCTGCCGCTGGCGTATTTCCTGCGCATCGCCGGCTTTTTCCAGGCAACGGCGCAGGTGTACTTCCATTTCTGGGGCGGGCACTTCCCCTACACCGGCGACGGCTACGTGCACGGGACGATGATCGCGGGGTTCTTCCTGCTGGCGCTGATCCCGCCGATCCTCGGCTTCACCTACTACCTGTTCGACTTCAGCCTCGGGCGCAAGGTCGGGCTGACCGCGGCCATGATGGGGCACCTGGTCATCATGATCCCGCTGCAGTACTTCCTGCACGCCTGGTTGATGCACCACGCCTCGCTGCTGGTGATGCCCCTGCTGTTCTTCGTCGCCGGCCTGCCGCTCAACGTGATGATGTTCATCGCGCTCTTCGGCTGGGGATTCAGCTGGCAGGACCGTTTGCACGACGAGAACGTGCAGCGGCAAGTGCGTGTGTCGTGATGTGCGTGTGTCGTGATGTACGCGTGTCCTGAGGCGCGCCGTGCGCAGAGGAGCAAGACGATGTTCGAACGTCGCCGGAATCACGGCCACCGCCGTGCCCCGCTCCGCGCCCTGTTGGCGGGCGCGGCGCTGCTGTTCCTGACGGCAGGCCCGGCCGCCGCTCAGGCGCCGCCGGAAGGCCCCGAGCGCCTGCCGGGACTGGCGCCGGCTGCCGACCAGGTGATCGAGTTCGGCCTCGGCCTCGGCCGCTACGACTTCCGCGGTTCCGACGCCACGAGCAGCTTCGACAGCCAGTACGTGCGCTATGCGCGTTCGCGCGCCCAACTGGATACCTGGCGCCTGACCGTGGGCCGCCAGCATCGCCTGGGCGACTCGAGCCTGGACGGAGGCCTCTCCTACACCCGGTACCTGGGCGACACCTCGCTGATGGCCGGCATCTCCAGCGGCACGGGCGATGTGCTGGCGCACCGCTACCGCCTGGACCTGGGCATCACCCAGCCTGTCGCCGGCATGCTGGCGAGCCTCGGCTACACGCGCATCGAGAGCAAGGCCGAGAACAGTTCGCACGGCTGGAGCCTGGGCCTGACGCGCTGGTTCAGCCACGTCATCGTCAGTGCCGGGCATCGCCTGGAGTTCGGCCAGCCCGGCGACACCGAGTCGTCGTCGACCAGCTTCGGCCTCACGTTCTACACATGGCGGAAGACCTACCTGGGCCTCGGCGCCGACTTCGGCCAGGTGGCCTACCAGCTGGTGGGGCCCGATGTGCCGATCCCCGGCGGCGTCCTGGTCGACTACGATTCGTGGAACGCGCATGTGGCCCTGATGCGGTACGTGAACGAGCGCTCGGGCTTCAACCTGCGCTACGACCACGGTGACGCGCGCGACATCTGGACCACCGACGGCATCTCGGCCTCCTACTTCCGGGAATGGTGAGCCGCGGCTGTCCCGCCGTGCGTTTGTTCGCCGGCGTGACGGTGCTCTTCGCCCTGTTGCAGGTGTTCAGCCTGTGGTCGGGCGCACTCGGCGTGACGCTGGGCCGTGCCGCAGCCACCATCATCACGGTCATCTCCCTGCTTGTGGCGATACTGTTCGGCCTGCGCTACCGGGACGATGCCGCCGGTGCGGGCCCGACGGCGAGCGATCGCCCGACGCGCCTTCTGCTGCGGCTGACGACCGCGGCGGCGCTCGGCTGGACCGCTTTCGTCTGGATCCGCCTGTGGCTGCTGGCTGCGCGCCGCGCGCCCTACGACTGGGACGGGCTCTACTACCACCTGCCCGCTATCCACGAGTGGGCGGTTGCCGGCCGGATCGCCTGGCTCGAAACGCCTTCCGAGGTCCCCTTCGTCAACTACCCGATGGGCGTCGAGGCCACGACGTTCCTTCTGCACCGCGTGCATGGCGCCGACGCGCTGCTCAACGCGGGCAACCTCTGGTACTGGCCGCTGGCGGTGCTTGCGGTGGTGGTCATCGCCCGACGACTGGGCGCGTCCCGCACCTGGGCCTGGCTGGCCGGGGCGCTGGTGTCGAGTGCACCGGTGCTGGCCGCGCAGAGCCTGACCTGCTACACCGATCCCGCCTTCGCGGCCACGGTGCTCGCCTCGCTGGCGGCGGCGATGCTGGTGCTGTTCCCCACCTCTCCGACCGGTGCCGGACCCTGGGTGTTGTGGGGCGCCGCGCTCGGCCTGATGGCCGGCGCCAAGGGCAGCGGCGTGCCGTTCGCCCTGGTCAACGCGGTGATGGTGGCGGCGGTGGTCGCCTGGCGCGAACGGGGCTCGGCGCTGCGTCGCTGGCCGCAATGGTTGATGGCGGTCGTCGCGGCCGTCGCAACGGGCGGCTATTGGTATCTTCGCAATGCGCTGATCACGGGCAACCCGGTGCATCCCATCCAGGTGGCGATCGGCCACAAGGTGATCTTCCCCGGCTACGACCACGTGCAGTTCAGCGAGGCCAACCTGCCGGCCTGGCTGGCCGCCTACCCCGCCTGGCTGCGGATGCCGGTGTCCTGGCTGCAGACCGACGCGCCCATCCACGGCTACGCCCCCACCGGCGGCCTCGGCTTCCTGTGGCTCGTGGCCTGCATACCGGCCACGGCGCTGCTGCTGCTGCTCGTGGTGCGCCGCCGCCGCGACCGCTTTGCTGTGGAGTTCCTGTTCCTGGCCGCGCTCGTGGCCGTGCTGCTCGGGGCCCAGACTTCCTCCTGGTGGGCCCGCTTCACCGTGTGGCTGATCGGATTGGGGCTGCCGGCCCTGGTCGTGGTGCTGCAGCGCGCGCAGGGTGAGGCGCGGACACGGGCTGCGCGACTGCTGGTCGTCGTCGTGACCATGGCCTGCGTGGCGCTGGCCGGCTGGGAGACGAACCGCACGCTGGGGCTGGAACGGCTGGAGGGCCTCCTGCCCGCGACGGAGCGGTCGCACGGCCTATCGTACTTCCCTGCAGGTACATCTTCCCCGACCTCGACCGGACGCCGGGCCTGGACCGCTTCCTCGCGGCGGAGATCAGACCGTACGCGCTGGGGCGCCTGGGCACGCTGATGGGCGGGGTGCTGAGCCAGCCGCTCGGCCAGCGGGGCGACATCGTACTGCCGCCCCGCCCCGGGCCCGCCGACCTGGCGGCGCTCCGCGCGGCCGGCGACACTTGGCTCATCTGGGATCTCGAGGCCGAGCCCGAGGTGCCGGCGCACGTCAGGGCCATGGTCGCGGAGGAGATCGCCGCCCCGGCCGGCCAGGCTTCGCCCTTCCTTTTCCTGCGTCTGGCGCCTGCCGACTGACCGCACGGACGGACACGATTTCGGCGGCACGGCCCTGGCGGCGCGCGGGTCCTGCGGATTGCCCCGGGACGGGCCGGGTGCTACGGTTCGGCCCGTCGCGCCCCGCCGGTACACCAAGGCCCGAGCCCGCAAAGGTCCGCCATGCCCACAAACGCCACTCGCCTGCCAGCCGTGCGCCGGCTCGTCCCGGTCCTGACCGGGCTGCTGCTGGCCGCCTCCTCCGCCCTGGCCTGCACCAACCTGGTCTGCAGCCCCGGCGCCACCGTCGACGGCTCCGTCTTCGTCACCTATACCTGCGACGGC